>NZ_JAIXST010000229.1 GCF_027484545.1 Runella sp.
AACAGAAATATGAAAGCTATCAAGTGAATTGGTCATTTACTACTGAAAAAGCTCGAACAAAAATGCAAAATAGATATAATGAAATTAATGTACAAAATTAAATTGCTACAACACTAGTAGATAATTGATAGGTAACGAAAACAGTAACCCCCGGCGGGCTTCCGTCGAGGGTTTATTTTTTTGGTTTCTGCAAGCGACTGCGGCCTATTTCTTCTCCAATAGCACCACATTCTCTACATGATGCGTGTGCGGAAACATATCGACGGGGCGAACCCTTGTTACTTCATATTTTTCATCCAACCATGCCAAATCCCGCGCCTGCGTGGCTGAGTTACAGTTACAGCTTACGTAAGCAATTTTTTGGGGCTTCATAGTAAGCAATATGCACAGTGAGGACTTTGGCAATTACGCAAACAAATCAAATCATCCATCATAATTTCGTTTTTTACGAATGCGTTGGCGTACTTATTCATAGGTCGTAACCATCGTCAAAAACACCGCTTTTTTGATTTTTGTCACCTCTTTAAATTTTAAATACCGAATATTCCCGCAGTTACTACACAGCCAACCAGCTTTGCCGATGGGGCGACCCGAGCCATGACGACTATTACAAGGCTTCCAGCCTCATTCATTATTAAGGCCGCAAGTGATAGTCGTCACGACTCAGCACCCTCCGTAAATCGGGTACGTATAAATTGGCAGGTACGGTTTACGTGAGCGGCCACACGACTTTGGATTTCAGGGATCATGTTTTTGAATTTACGCACAGTATAAACCATTTTTTACCCTTTTTTTATTGAAATAGCATATCCATGGTCAGAGAATTTTGAACAAGAGACATAGCGTGTTCATTTTGAACTAAACCAAAAGTTGTGATAAAAGTTAAGAAGATCGCTTTTGAAGTCCCCGAAGATTGCTTGAAAATAGCGATTTTAGTCCGTAAATCATCAGCATATTTTTTTTCAATAATGAACGGGTTTATGGAAAATTTCATTTCACAAATCGTAATAACGTGGTCACGGCGGTCAATCACAAGGTCAATTTGAGCTTTTTGGTTTTCATAACTGCCCAACCATGCAGAAGAAATAGTTTGGATACCACTAATGCCCAATGCTGTTTTGATTTGAGGCAGATGTAATAGACAAACTTGTTCAAAAGCATAGCCACTCCAAGCCCGAATTTCGGGCGTGTCAATGCCATTTAACCAAAAATTATCATCAAAAGGGCTGTTATTTTTAATAAATTTCAAGTAGAAAAGGGAATAAAAATCGGTCAATTGATAAATAGCGTTGTTCTTTGATTTACCAAAAGTATTGTATTTTCTGATGAAATTACTTTCTTCCAATTCTCTTAAAATGGTCGTAGATGTGCCACCGTTGGACAATTTGGCGGTTTTTAGTAAGATGTCACGTTCAAGTCCCATTGCTTTTTGGGCAAGGGCCTCAATGACAGCAATATGCTTATCCGCTTTTTTAAAAAGGGTGGCATATAGTTTTTGAAATTCATTACGCAACCTGCCCCTTTGCGTAAAACACAGGTCATTGATGTTTTGAGTGGCACTTTTGCGCGGGTCAATAAAATCCAAATAAAAAGGAATACCACCAAAAACCATGTAGAGTTGTAACATCTGGTAGCGGTCAAAGCCAGGTGATTTTTCTTTGAAAAAGGCTTCACATTCTGCCAAAGTAAAAGGTTCGAGTTGGATAGGATGCGTGACTCGATTGTACAAACCGCCTGTGTTATTGATGAGTTCGTTAATCATCCAAGACGCAGCCGAGCCGCAGACAATCAGAATAATATCGGTGCGTGCGCTTGCCCAACTGTTCCAAAAATGTTCCAATGCGGAAATAAACAAGGAGTTAGGCGTATCTAACCAAGGTAATTCATCAAAAAACAAGACTTTTTTGCCCGATTGAGGCAACATTTCAAGCGCACCTATTAATTGTTGAAAGGCTTGAAACCAATCTTTTGGAAGCGGATTATCCTCAAATTCTGGAAAATTTCTAACGAAAGCGGAATGGAAATTAGTTAGTTGATTGTCCGTTTCAACGTTCGCAATACCCATTAATTGAAAAGCGAATTCACCATTATAAAAAGAGCGAATTAAAAAAGTTTTACCAACCCTTCGCCGACCATAAACAGCCACAAAAGCAGACTTGTCAGCCTGTTGAATTGATTGCAAAAGTGTAACTTCTTCTTTTCTACCAATTATTTTAGCCATGTTAAACTCAATTTTACAGCGCAAATATATCTAAAATATCTTTTTTAGCTAAAAATATATTTATTTATCAGCTAAAAATATATTTAAAATTGAGTTATAGCTGTTAATTGAGTAAGACACGAATGACTAAAGCGGCTACCGCTTCTCCAGCAGAACCACATTCTCCACGTGATGTGTGTGCGGAAACATGTCAACGGGGCGTACTCTCGTAACTTCATATTTTTCATCCAACCAAGCCAAATCCCGCGCCTGCGTAGCTGAGTTACAGCTTACGTACACGATTTTGGTCGGTTCCAAAGCCAGCAATGTCCGCACGACCGGCTCATCCATCCCGGCGCGCGGCGGATCAGTAATCACGATATCGGGATAGCCGTTTTGCAGGACAAATTCTTCATTCAACACATTTTTCATATCACCGGCATAAAAGCGCGTGTTTTGAATGCCATTGATTTCTGAATTGACTTTGGCATCCTCAATCGCTTCCGCTACGTACTCCACTCCTATCACCGCTTTGGCCTGTCGTGCTACGAAATTGGCGATGGTTCCTGTGCCTGTATACAGGTCATATACGTGCTCATTACCCGTCAACTGCGCAAACTCCCGCGCTATCTTATACAATTCATACGCCTGTTCCGAATTGGTTTGATAGAATGATTTTGGGCCAACTCGAAAGATCAAACCTTCCATTTGTTCTTCGATGTACGGTTTACCAGCGTAAAGAATCGCCGTTTGGTCATAATACGAATCGTTGCCTTTGGTATTAATGATGTATTGTAAAGAAGTAATTTGCGGAAATGTTTCGGCCAGAAAAGCCATTACAGTATCAATTTCTTCCTGATTTGGTTCGGCAAATTGGACAATCACCATCACATCGCCCGTGTTGGCAGTGCGAATAATCAGGTTTCTCAGAAATCCGACATTGTGTTTTTGATCATAAAATCGAAAGCCCTGCTGTAAACAAAAAACACGTAGTCGGTTACGAATCTCGTTGGAAGGATCGGGTTGCAGATAACATTTTTCAATGTCCAAAATACGATCAAACCGTTTGGGGATGTGAAAACCCAGCGCATTACGTTCTAATTCTTCTCCCGTATTGAGTTCGTCAAGGGTGAACCAACGGAGGTTGGAAAAAGTATATTCCAGTTTATTCCGATAATAGGTAGTGCTTTTAGAAGGTAAAATCGGCTCAATAATCGGCAATTTTACTTTGGCGATACGCCGTAAATGATCGTTTACCTGTTGCCATTTAAATTGCAGCTGTTCCTCATACCCAATGTGTTGCCACTTACAACCGCCGCAGGTACCGAAATATTGACAAAAAGGTTCAGCACGTTTTTCCGAAAAGGAAAGAGTTTTAATAACACGGGCTTCGTAAAATTTCTTTTTCTTGAAAGATAAGATTTCAACGTCAACCATATCTCCGGGAGCTACATTGCCTTCCACAAAAACAACCGCCCCGTCGAGTCGGCCGATACACTTACCTTCAGAAGCAAAATCTTCAATCAGTAGATTTTCTACAACCTGTCTATTTTTTTTGTAATTTTTCATCCTTAAATTTAGTGGTTCCCCAAAAGTTATAAAGACAATTGGAAAATCGAAAAGTCATTAGATTATGATTTTTATATGTTTGGCAAAGCAACGAAAAAAAGCTTTGATGCGTAAAATAAATAGAGTAAAAAAATTTAGTGAAACGACAAAAGTACAACGAGAAGTCAAGCCCTAAAACCAAATGAAAAAAATTCTACTTCGCGCATTGTGGATTTTGATTACGTTACCGCTCCATAGTTGGGCGTCGCATATTGTGGGAGGCGAAATTGAGTTTTACCCAACCAACCGTTCTGCCAATCGGTTTTACATAGGCTTGAACTTTTATTTTGACCAAGCCAACGGGAGGCCCGCTGCTGAAACCCAAACAGTTACCCTTTATTTCTTTCGTAAATCAGATAACCAAAACATGGGGAGTGTAGAACTGCCCCAAACAGTTCGCCGACTTATTTCGTATACTAATCCTACCTGCGGAGCGCTCAATGCCGATTTACGTACCTTGCTTATCCGGTATTCGAGCGAAATTATCATCAATACCCAAAATTTTGACGACCCCAAAGGATATTATATTGTTTGGGAACGTTGCTGCCGCAATAACATTATTACCAACATTGTCAATCCGGCAGGCACCGGCGAAACTTTTTATATGGAATTTCCTGCTTTGGTTCAGGGGGGACAGCCTTATACTAATTCATCTCCCAAATTTGAGGAATTAAAAGGAGATTATATCTGCCTTAATCGCCCTTTTACCTTTGATTTCAGCGGTAAAGATGCTGATGGAGACAGTTTGGTGTATTCCCTTACCCGCCCTTGGGCCGGTTTTGCCACTACCGGCAATCCCGAGCCCATCGCTCGTGGCAGCAGTACCTATCCCGAAGTGGTATGGGCGGCCAGTATTTCTGACCAAAATATGATTCCCGGACCTCGCCCCCTGACCATCAACCGCAGAACAGGAGTTTTAAGCGTAACAGCCGGCCAAGCGGGTCTATACGTATTTGCGGTATTGGTGCAGGAATTCAGGAAAGGAGTCCGCATTGGAGCCGTCAGGCGCGAGTTTCAGCTCAAAGTGGTCGACTGTCCGCGTAACCTCGAACCCGTGGCTATGTACCGGGAAGCGGGCAAAAAAGCATTTTACACGCAGGGAGAAACCTTGCTGATAAAACGAGACCAATCCAAATGTTTGGATGTGATGATTACCGACGGTGACCCCAATCAACGACTCACCATTCGTACTGTGGGAGTGAATTTTGATGATAAAGGGGTTACTGCTAATCCTGTTACTTATGTTACTAAATCATCCACCGATACGCTCAAAGCTCAGATTTGTTTTGAACCTTGTGTAGAAAGCAAAAATAACCAACCGGTCATTGTCGAAGTGATTGTGAGTGACGACGGATGTCCGCAACCCCTCGTAGATACCCTTCGAATACGGGTAATCATTGAAGGTGCGCTTAATAACAACCCCGATGTCACAACTGATTTGGCCAACAACCGCGCTGCTATTCAGCAGGGCACCACCCTTAATTTTAAAGTCACCGGAATTGACAAAGACAATGATGACCTTATTTTGGAAGCCAAAGGAAGAGGTTTTACGCTGAGCCAAGTTGGGATGACATTCAATAATGCTACGGGAAAAGGCACTGTAACACAGCCTTTCACGTGGAGCCCTCCCTGCGCGGCTCTGGACAAAGAATACCTCGTGGATTTTATCGTGACCGATGTTGCCTGTAACCGGCAAGTCAAAGATACCGTCACGGTACGATTACAGGCTTCTCCCAAACCCAATAATAAACCCAAAGTTTCAACTAACCTGACCGCTACTCAACCCATTGATGTCCCGTTGCCATCGGCAGATGCCAGCAGTACCATCAGTTTTGATGTATATTCTGATGATGCCGACAAAGCCGACCAATTGCGACTTTATGCGCAGGGAAAAGGGTTTACGCTCTCTCAATATCAAATGAAATTTGACGAAAAAACGGGTGTACCACGCCTAACGTCGCGTTTTGAGTGGAAACCCACCTGTGCAGAATATGCAGCATTGGCAGGAAAAGAAGTGGTGGTCAATTTCATCACGGAAGACAACAGTTGCGGCCCCGTCAAAAATGACACATTGGCCGTTCGGCTACGAGTCGGCAACTTATCTACCACGGGA
Organism: Runella sp.; assembly: GCF_027484545.1. Classification (GTDB taxonomy): domain Bacteria; phylum Bacteroidota; class Bacteroidia; order Cytophagales; family Spirosomataceae; genus Runella. Next base: position 5,922 of record NZ_JAIXST010000229.1, read on the forward strand.
AATATTGAAAAAAATATCCCCAATGTCATTACTCCCAACAACGACGGCAAAAACGATTGTTTTTTCGTTGACGGCATCTCAAGCGCAGCGTGCGGCCCTCAATTTGAAAAAGCTGAAATTTACAACCGTTGGGGAAAATTGGTTTTTAGCTCTACCGACACAAAATTCAAATGGTGCGGGGATGGTGTTCCTGCAGGACAATATTTCTACGGACTCAAATTTACCAACCAAACCATCAAGGGCACCTTAACGGTCATCAAATAAAATCAGTACAATTCTAAAATCTTATCTACCAAAAGATCAGGCGAGAAATCGTGCGTTTCTTCGGGATAGAAATAATAGCGATTTTTCACCCCAAGCAGATTTAATTTTACTTTCAATAGTTCTCCCTGAATTTGAGGAACTATCAAATCCTTCCCCCCGCAAAAAAGGATAGTAGGAGGCGCGCTGCTTGTTAAGTTATAAATCGGGCTGGCGTTTCGATACTCTTCAAGTGCTTTGTCGATGGTGTTTCCAATCAACTGCTGAATCGGCTTTTCGAGCCCTCCCTCACGGAGCGTTTGTGATGTCAAATCGGTGGGAGCCACAATTCCCACGACACTTTTTATATCGTGGTTTGGGTCTTTCAAATAAGCATAGTCCAACGCCAAATGTCCCCCCGCACTTACGCCACCAATTACAAATTTCCCATCGGTGATATTGTAAAGACTTATATTTTGTCGCAAATAATCAATTAACAACTGAATATCAGCCAATTGCTGTTCCAATCGAATCGTTGGAGTCGTTGCCAGACGGTAATTAATATTCACAATCGTCAAATTCTTCTTACTTTTTTGAAGTGCATCTACCGTCGGAGCCAAATACGATTTATCGCCTCCTGACCAAGCCCCGCCGTGTAATAAAATCAATACTTCCGAAGGTCGACCGCTGACACTGACGGGATAATGAATGTCAAAACGTTGCAATGCATCTTTTCCGTAAGATTCATTATAAATCCCTTTGTAGCTGCTGACTTCCTCATTAATAAGCGGTTTGATGTCGGAAAGATGGCAACCGGTCAACCCTACAACCAACAGACTTATACATAAAATCGTAAAAGCTCTCATCATTTCTTTCGATTCAAAAAACAATTATAACACTATTGCCCCATTAATGCCAAGCGTTTAACAAGAGTTTAATCTGTAAGCAGCATATCAATATACAGTTTATAGAACAGTTTCGGCTGAACGAATCTTAAAAAACCTGATTTCATTATAATTTCGACTAAGTTCTTAAAATAACCCTAAAGTTGTACAAAATTTTAAAAAGCAGCGCCCTTCCAAGGGATTGAACCTTGAAAGGGCGCTGCTATAAGAAACATTGTAAACTACAAACCGTGAACTGTAAACTTGCTACTTCCCCTTCTCCAAACGATCCGCTAAGAGCTTAATGAAATAGCCTCCTACGACCGAACGTGCCTGAAAACCAACTTGTTTGGCATTGGTGGTTTCGTGCCAATCACTGAGTGGCACTCGCGTTGGAGTTTCGTTGGCATACTTCCAAACGGGGTCAATAAATGCCTTGAAATCGGCATCAGAGTCTGCCATAGTTGCCGTCCATATAATCCAGTCGGACTTGGTGTAGGTCTTGCGGCTGTCGAGCGGGAGACCGTACTTTTGTTGCTTTTTGAGGTAAAATGCGATTTCTTTTTGGGCTGCTTCTTTCGGAAATACATTCAAACCGAGCAATTTATCCCATACGATGTTGTACTTCTGGCTCCAACTTCCTGGGGTTCTGTCGAATGTAAGGGCGTAGTGATCCCCATCGGCATCCATTTCCATCCAACGACGAGCCAAGGTGCGTGCCAACGTGAAATGTTCATCTGCCAACTTTTGTTCTTCCAATTGGGCGGCCATTTGAGCATAACAGGCAATGCCCACAATGGCCTTGGCCGACAAATTGGCATTACGAGCCAAGTGCCCCGCAAAGTCGTCAGTACAAAGCTGATTGGCCGGGTCAAAGCCGTCACGTTTCAAAAATTCCACCCATTTGGTGAGCACCGACCAGTGTTCCTTTGCAAAACTTGGATTTCCGTCCATTTTAACGGCTGCAGCTGTCAAAATCATCATATTTCCTGCTTCTTCTACGGGCATATCTTCCCCGTAGGTTTGGCCGTTGGCGAGCGGATACGTGCCTATATCGTGCGCAGGGAAGTCTTTTTTCCATCGTCCCGATTCGCTGTAATCAAAAATGAAGCGGAGCAAACCCTTCGCCAGTTCGTTGTTGTACAAAAGAAACATCGGCACTGAAGGATAGGTCACGTCCACCGTACCGATAGAACCGTTGGAAAAGTTCTCTTTTGATAAAAAGAATACTTCCCCTTTCGGACTTGCCACTATTTTGTGAGCAGAAATGGCCTGACGATAGGCTAATTGACACAGGTCTGCGTAGGCTTTGCCGCCTGATTTGGTGGCATCGTTATAAAGCTGTTTGTCGAAGGTCGTACTTTTTTGACGCAACCGCTGATAATCTCCCTCGGCCATTTGCAAGGTTTTGACCATCGTCATAGCCAGGTCGCGACGCCACCATCCTCTGAGATTTTGCCCAAAATACTGCACCGAATACAGATCATCATAGCCCAATAGCAGATGTTTTGAAGCAGTGTTACTCGACACATTCCCAAAATTCAACACCGTTGCCATCGCTAAGTCACCTGCTGCTCCCGATGTTTTTGCAGCAGCAGTGAGTTGTCCTTTCGTTTTAAATTCATCTTTCAGTTGATCAGGATGGCCGGTTACAATGCGATTGCCTGCCTCAGGAACAGCCAAATACGCATATCCCCAATCAATGCGAATGTTGTCGCCCTTTTTGCCTAACACAGCTTGTTCTTTGGTTCCGATTGACGTGTACACCAAATTTCCGTCCTGCTTGGTTTCAGCCACTACTTCCTGCGAGTGCGTATTGGTCGCTACCAGCGCAGACTCCCCAAAATACACCTGCACCGAGTGGGATTTGTTATCAAGCGAACGTGTTGAAAACGTCACATAACTTACGGGGCGAGCGACTACCTCCAGCTCGTCCAATAACAACGGAGACAAAAAATTAACCTTTAACTCTACCGGCCCCGCCGTAAAAACGTACTCGGCCTGAGTAGCCGTCACGGAGACTTTTGTTTGAGTGGCGGTTACTGCCTGAGCCGTAGGAACAACACTCATAATCCCTACATCTACCAACGACTTACCCACGGGGCTGATGCAATGTACCGCCAATACGTTACGTCCTTTGCGTAGCGCTTTTTGGGCCTCAGGCGAAAGCGGCGAATAGATGTATTCACCCGCACAGCACGGTTTGGTGAAAATACGCGTCCCGTTAAGATACACCGTTACATCGTCGTCGTTGACGAGCGTCAGCAACAGTTTTGCCGGATCCGTTTTGCCATCGTAGGTAAACTCGCGGCGAATAAAAATCCCGTCCTTGTCTATTTGCCCATTACGGAAAGGGGAACGCGACGCAGGAGAATCTCCAAAAGGCCCAGAGCCTGTTTTCCAACCCTGCGGCATAAAATCGGGTTGCTCCCAACCTACGGCCGGCTTGGTCGCGGTGTACAATGCCTCGTAAGGTTTGGTTTCGCCCGTGGGCAAGAGTGCTTGATATAACGTAGGAGGTGCTCCTAAAAATTGGTACGATTTTCCATCTACCCGCACAATGCCTTCGAGCGAATGCGGGCGGCCTGTCCAGTGCCGCGTAGGGCCTTCGGTCAGTTGGTCAGTGGTGCTCCAAATGCTGAAATAGGGGTCGTGAGTAATAAGCGGATAGGCGGGCGGGCGAAGTGTTTGAGCAAATAAAGCTGTCAGAGACAAATATAAACTCAAGACAAACAACGAAATCGTTGATTTGGTATACGACATAGGAATGGTAATTAGTGAACCGGTTTAGATAGGTTTGTTTATGGAAAAATACAATACACACAATAAAAAGGAGAGGCGAGGCCTGCTCTACCTCAAACTGCTCGCTCAATAGCCAATTTCAGACAAACAATTCATCTCTATCTTGAGGGTACTTTCCCACCGTTTTTTAGCGTCTTGCGACTGGTTTGGGCAGTATCGCGGCCAAAAGGCGACCATCAGCCTATGCAACCCGCCTTCAAACGACTCGGCTTTCCGGCATTGGTATTCTTTCCATAAGGCTTCCTTCTTACTTTTTTAAAAAATAACCCTACTTTTATCTATTTAACGTATACTTTTGCCGAAATTACCAGCTTTCTCACCAAAGATACAGATATTCATTTCTATGTTTACACTCACCGACAAAGTAGCCTTAGTGACAGGCGGCGCCAGTGGAATCGGACTGGCTATCAGTCAATTATTTGCCAAACAAGGGGCGTATGTACATATTTTGGAACTGAACACAGAATTGGCTCAAAGCGTAGCGGAAGAGCTTGTTGCTCAGGGGTTAAAGGCAGAAGCCCACGCAGTGGATGTTTCAAAGCAAGCCAATGTGGTGGAAGTCATTAACAAAATTGCGGAAAAACATCCTATCAATATTCTGGTCAATAATGCCGGTATTGCTCACATCGGCAAAGCGCACACTACCGCAGAAAGCGACTTTGACCGCATTATCAACGTGAATGTAAAAGGAATGTATAATTGCCTTTTTGCCACTATTCCTCACTTCTTGAACAATGGCAGCGGGGTGATTTTAAATACAGCCTCGGTTGCGGCAGCGGTGGGGATTCCCGATCGGTTCGCTTATACAACCAGCAAAGCGTCGGTGATAGGCATGACCTTGTCAGTGGCCAAAGATTACTTAGCCGATAACATTCGCTGCAACTGCCTCTCTCCTGCCCGCGTTCACACGCCGTTTGTGGATGGTTTTATTGCCAAAAACTATCCGGGAAAAGAAGAAGAAATGTTTGAAAAATTATCAAAAACCCAGCCCATCGGGCGCATGGCCAAGCCTGCTGAGATTGCCGCTTTGGCCTTGTATCTGTGCTCAGACGAAGCCAGCTTTATTACGGGTTGTGATTATCTGATTGATGGCGGATTTGTAAAATTGAATAACTAATAGGTAACGGAAAAATTGGGGAGCGGGCGTTTTATATCGAGCATTGGCAGTTGGGCATTTCGTCTGCGGGAGTATCGAATCTTGGCATTTACGATGATGCTCTCTCTCTCAGCTTGGGCCCAAACCGTTGACCTGCACAAGGTGGACTCGCTTTTTATGAATGGGAAGCAGGCAGAATCGGAGGTTTTGTATGAAAAATACTTGGCAACATTCACGAATAAAACGTTGGTGCCTCTCCCTATTTATTATAAACTGGCGCTTATCAACGAGAAAGAAAACGACTATGCCCGTGCGTTGTATTATCTGAGCATGATTTATAATCGTCAGCCACGCCAAAATATTCTTAACAAAATCACGGAAATCGCCGCCAATCATAATCTTACCGGTTACGAAGTAGATGATTTTAGCTTTGTGTTTCTTTTCTTTCGTAAATACTCTCTCTATTTTACGTTGTTTCTATTGGTGGTAGGTATTTACGCTTTCGGTGTTCTGGTTCAGAAAAAAAGGCATAACGAATCCATCCGTAGCCGACACAAATGGGTTGTTATTGTTTATTTGATTGCTTTGATTTTGCTGCTTAACCTGCCTGACTCTTACCAAATTGCCATTATTAATAAAAGTCCGACTCACCTCCGGGAAGTTCCTTCTTCGGCAGCTCCCGTTAAATGGTCCATTGCGAAGGGAAATAAAGTAACGGTCATTGGAGAACAGGATGAATGGCTCCGTATTTGGTGGGAGCAACAGCCGCTTTACGTTCGTAAACTGGACGTCTGGGCGGTGCGGTAAAGGATTTTTTCTGTGAAATATATTGTATTTTTTGAGATAAAACGATATTATTGCATATTCAAACAAAATAAATCAGCAAATCCCATGAAAAAACTGACGCAAGCTTTACCACTTTTTGTCGCCCTGTTCACGGTAGGCGTTATGGTTGGTTGCAGCGACAAAGGTCCGCACACAAATCCAGAAGTTAAATTTGAAGCTACTTTGAACGGTGCCAATGAAGTGCCTGCCGTTACCAGCAGTGCCACAGGGAGAATGGATGGAACTTATAATAAAGATACCAAGACCCTTAATTATACAATTACCCATTCCGGTCTTACTCCTATTGCTGGTCACTTCCACAGCGGCCAGAGCTTCGAAGCAGGTCCTGTTGTCTTTAATTTTGGAACAGCATTAACTTCTCCAATTTCGGGAACTTGGACACTTAACCAACAGCAGGAAAACCTTCTGTTTGCGGGCTTGCTTTACGCGAACCTTCATACAGCAACCAATAGAGGTGGCGAAATTCGCGGACAAGTCAACATGTCGGATTTTGTTGCTTGGAAGGCCAGTCGGAAATAACAAAACGTTTACTTTACGAATAAAAAAAGCTGCCCAAGAGCAGCTTTTTTTATTTCTGATCTGTTCGATTTTTAATAAAATAAAAGAAGCGCGACAATTGCCGCGCTTCTTTTATTTTATTAAAATGTGAACAACTAATTTCCTGCCACTTGAGCACGGATAATATTGAGGGCAGCCCCTGCTTTAAACCACTCAATTTGTTGTTCGTTATACGTATGATTAACAACTACTTCGTCCTTTGTACCATCTTCGTGGTTAAATACCAACGTCAATGGTTTGCCCGGAGCGAATTCAGTCAATCCTAAAATATCAACCGTATCGTCTTCCTGAATTTTATCATAGTCGGCTTTATCTGCGAAAGTTAAGCCCAACATTCCCTGTTTTTTCAGGTTGGTTTCGTGAATACGGGCAAATGATTTCACCAATACAGCCCGTACACCCAAGTGACGCGGCTCCATCGCAGCGTGTTCGCGTGAAGAACCTTCACCGTAGTTTTCATCACCTACTACAATTGACCCCATTCCTGCCGCTTTATAAGCACGCTGAGTTGCTGGTACAGGACCGTATTCACCCGTCAATTGATTTTTAACGTTATCGGTTTTTTCGTTAAAATAATTGACAGCACCGATTAACAGGTTATTGGAGATATTATCCAAGTGGCCACGGTATTTCAACCAAGGACCCGCCATTGAAATGTGGTCAGTAGTACATTTTCCTTTGGCTTTAATCAGGACTTTCAACCCTTTCAAATCTGTACCTTCCCAAGCCGCAAATGGATCCAGCAATTGAAGACGGTTAGAAGTAGGAGAAACCGCTACCTGAATTCCGCTGCCATCTTGGGCAGGGGCTTGATAACCGGCATCATCTACGTCAAAACCGCGTGGTGGCAATTCGTCACCGGTAGGTTCATCCAACATCACGGATTCACCGGCTTCATTGATCAATGAGTCTGTAATCGGATTGAAGGTTAAATCACCGGCAATCGCTAATGCAGTTACTAATTCAGGTGAACCTACAAACGCCAATGTATTTGGGTTACCATCGGCACGCTTGGCAAAGTTACGGTTGAAAGAGTGAACAATGGTGTTACGTTCCTGTTTTTCAGCACCCATGCGCGCCCACATACCGATGCAAGGCCCGCAGGCATTGGCAAATACTTTACCGCCAATTTGGTCGAACGTAGCCAAAAATCCGTCGCGCTCAATGGTAAAACGTACCTGCTCAGAGCCCGGTGTAATGGTAAATTCTGCTTTGGTTTTGAGATTTTTAGCAGCTACCTGTCTTGCCAATGAAGCAGAACGGGCGATGTCTTCGTAGGAAGAGTTGGTACAAGAACCAATCAAACCTACTTCAATTTTGGTAGGCCATCCGTTAGCTGCTGCCGCTTCTTTCATTTTAGAGATTGGCGTAGCCAAGTCAGGAGTAAAGGGTCCGTTCAAATGCGGCTCCAACTCCGAAAGATTGATCTCGATTACTTGGTCAAAGTATTTTTCCGGTTCGTCATACACTCCGGCATCGGCCGTAAGGTGTTCTTTTACGGTATTGGCAATATCCGCAACGGCATCGCGTCCGGTTGAGCGCAGGTAACGTTCCATGGATTCGTCATAGGCAAACGTCGAAGTAGTAGCTCCAATTTCTGCACCCATGTTACAAATCGTACCTTTACCCGTACACGACATAGAAGTAGCACCTTCTCCGAAATATTCTACAATAGCACCGGTTCCACCTTTTACGGTCAGGATACCTGCCACTTTCAGAATAACGTCTTTAGGGGAAGTCCAGCCACTCAATTTACCGGTCAGTTTTATACCTATTAATTTAGGAAATTTAAGCTCCCAAGGCAGACCTGCCATTACATCGCAGGCATCAGCACCGCCGACACCGATGGCAATCATTCCCAAACCACCGGCATTTACGGTGTGAGAGTCCGTACCAATCATCATTCCACCAGGAAATGCGTAGTTTTCCAACACCACTTGGTGAATAATACCGGCACCCGGTTTCCAGAATCCTATACCATATTTATTTGAAACAGATGCTAAGAAATCGTACACTTCTTGATTTTCAACGACTGCTTTTCCTAAATCTTCTGCCGAACCAACTTGTGCCGTAATCAGGTGATCGCAGTGTACTGTAGAAGGAACAGCCACTTTGGGACGCCCCGCCTGCATAAATTGCAATAAAGCCATCTGAGCAGTAGCATCCTGCATAGCAACGCGGTCCGGGCCAAAGTCAACGTATGATTTTCCACGCCCATACACCTCAGTTGAATCTCCCTGCGTAAGGTGAGCATACAGGATTTTTTCTGTGTAGGTAAGGGGACGTCCTACTACTTTACGAGCAGCCTCTACTCGTTCGCCGAGTTTAGCATAGAGGCCCTTCATCATATCTAAATCAAATAACGCCATAGTATATTTAATTGGATGAGTTAATTTTCAGGCATAAAACTACAAACTGTAGAGCAAAATACCCGAAAAATCTTGCTAAATAGTTGTAGAAAGTCTTCTCATTGGCTGCTGATTAAAAAAATGCCCTTCTTGGTGTGCTGTTAATCCTGCGTATAGAGGTTTTAGCAACTGGCATTTGACCTATTTTAGGGAAAAAGCGGGAAGAATTACAAAAAAACAAAACCCATTCCTATCTTTACTCACTTGATTCAATCAACTATTAACCCTCATTCGAGACCTGACACACTTCATGGAACGTTTTACTGGACTTATTGGCGTTGTTTTAATTTTAGGCATTGCTTATGCCATGTCTAACAACCGAAAAGCTATCAATTACCGCACCGTTGGTGTAGGCTTGGCCCTTCAATTTGGCTTGGCCGTTTTTATTTTAAAAACCACTATCGGTCAAAACATATTTAACTGGCTCGGAAAGGCGGTACAAAAAACCCTCAGTTTTTCGGACCAAGGTGCCGAATTTGTATTCAGTCCGCTGGTAAAACCGTCCATTTTGAACAAAGCATTTGGCGCAGGCAATGATTTTATTTTCTTTTTTACCATTATTCCTACCATCATTTTTGTAGCCGTGTTGGTCAATATGCTGTACCACATCGGTCTTATGCAACGCATTGTGGCGGTATTGGCAAAGTTGATGAAATGGCTGATGGGTGTAAGCGGTGCCGAAGCCTTATCCAATGTCGCTTCTGCTTTTGTAGGACAGGTAGAAGCGCAAATCATGGTTAAACCTTATTTAAAAGGCATGACAAATTCTGAATTGTTGGCTTCGATGACGGGGAGTTTTGCCTGTATTGCGGGTGGAGTGATGGCCACTTATATTAAATTGGGCGTCCCCGCTCCTTATCTGATTGCGGCCAGTTTGATGGCTGCGCCGGGAGCTTTAGTCATTGCAAAAATCGTTTTTCCCGAAACACAAACCTCTGAGACAAAAGGTGTTGTAAAATTGGAAATCAAAAAAGCACACGCAAATTTACTAGATGCCATTGCGGCCGGTGCCAGTGAAGGTCTCAAAGTAGGTTTCAACGTAATTGCCATGTTGATTGGATTTATCGCCCTGATTGGGCTTTTAGATTATTGTCTGGGCAAAGCAGGCGGACTTTTCGCTTTTCCTCAACTAAGCTTAAATCTTATCTTAGGAAAAGTTTTCTCTGTCTTTGCGTGGGCAATGGGCGTTCCTTCTAAAGATATAGAGGCGGCAGGCTCATTGATGGGCACCAAAATGGTTATCAACGAATTTGTAGCCTATCTGGATATGGTAAAAATCAAAGGAGCACTTGACCCCAAAACCATTGCTATTGCCAGTTTTGCGTTGTGCGGCTTCGCCAATTTCAGTTCCATTGCCATTCAGGTGGGCGGTATCAGCGAATTAGCACCCAATCGTCGCTCTGATTTAGCACGTCTGGGTTTCAAAGCCTTGGTTTGCGGCACGTTGGCTTCGTATATGTCCGCTACTATCGCGGGATTGTTATTTTAAAAAAGTCTCGCCCCGAAGAGGCTTCAATCTAAAAAACTCTCCTTCGGGGTAGGGGGCTTTCAAAAATCAGTTATGGAACGTTCGCGCATTGGTGGGCGGCTGTTGATTGGCATTATCATGGCTGTCGTAGCGTTAATTGGGTATTTCAGCAAAACGCAGGTAAACCCAGTTACTGGTAAATCGCAACAGGTAAACCTGACTCCCGAGGAAGAAGTAGCCTTGGGATTGCAAAGTGCTCCCCAAATGGCGGCTGAATACGGCGGGCTATATGGGGATGAAAAAGTCCAATTTTTGGTCAAAAAAGTAGGACAAGGGATTGTCCAAAATACAGAAGCTAAAAACTCCCCCTATCAATTTGATTTTCACGTTTTGGCAGACCCCGAGACCATCAATGCCTTTGCCGTTCCCGGCGGTCAGGTTTTTATTACTATGGGATTACTCAAACGTTTAAAAACGGAAGATCAATTAGCCGGCGTCTTAGGACATGAAATCGGCCATGTGGTAGGCCGGCATTCCGCCCAACAAATGGCCAAGCAGGAGTTGGTAGGTGGTTTGGCAGGGGCTGCTTCGGTAGCCGTATCAGATCCTAACTCACCCGGCGGCAGTGCTTATATTGCGCAGTACGTAGCCAATTTGATGAACCTAAAATACGGCCGCGATGATGAACTTGAAGCCGATGATTTTGGCGTAAAATACATGATTCAGGCGGGGCGCGACCCGGAAGCCATGGTACAGGTAATGAAGATTTTGGCCGAAGCAGGCGGTCCGGATCGACCTGCGGAATTTCAAAGTACTCACCCCAACCCCGAAAATCGAATTGTAAAAATCAAAGAAGCGATGGCTAAATATAGAAACCAATAAAGGCTTTTTTCATTCAAAATAACAGAAATTTCATCAACAGACAACCCCTTAAAAATCAAATGAAACACATCATTCTCGTTTGTCTACTTTATTTTTTCAGTTTATCCGGTTGGGCACAATTCAACCGGGGTGTTCAATGGACAAAAGACGGAGACGGCTACTTACGACTGGAAAACAAAGAAATCGTTCAATACAGTTTGCCTGACGGACAAAAAAAAGTTGTAGTTACAGCAGCTCAATTAACCCCTGCCGGTCAAGCAAGCTCATTGAATGTAAGAAGTTATTCTTTTTCAGAAGACGGCCGTAAAGTACTGATTTATACCAATACTCAGCGCGTTTGGCGTTATGACACACGCGGTGAGTATTGGGTACTGGATTTGGATAAAAACACGTTAACTCAATTAGGAAAAGGTCGCCCTGCGTCCTCGTTGATGTTTGCCAAACTATCGCCCGACAACAAGAAAGCAGCGTATGTAAGCGAACGTAATGTGTACTCAGAAGACCTTGCTTCCGGCAAAATAACGCCCCTGACCAAAGACGGAACTACACGGCTTATCAATGGCACGTTCGACTGGGTGTATGAAGAAGAATTTGATTGCCGCGACGGTTTTCGTTGGAGTCCGGACAGCAAAAACATTGCGTATTGGCAAATAGATGCGACCAAAATTCGTAATTTTTTGATGATCAACAACACGGATTCTACCTATGCTTTCAACGTGCCGGTAGAATATCCGAAAGTAGGCGAACGTCCTTCTCCGTATAAAATCGGCGTAGTAAGTGCCAACGGCGGCGAAACCAAATGGATGAATACTCCCGGTGACCCAGGCAATACCTACATTCCGCGCATGGAATGGGGCAATGCCAATGAGTTGATCATGCAGCAACTCAACCGTAAACAAAACGAATCTAAAATCCTGTCGGCTGACATTAAAACGGGTCGAACCACTGAATTTTATACGGACAAAGACGACGCTTGGGTGGAAACCAAAAGCAGTTATTCGTGGAGCGAAACTCCCGAAGGCTGGGATTTTCTGAGCAGCGGAAAGGAATTTTTGTGGATGAGTGAAAAAGACGGCTGGCGGCACCTGTACCGCGTAGCCCGCGACGGAAAAAGCGAAAAATGCATCACTTCGGGAGAGTACGACATTATTTCGGTGGTGTTGGTGGATGAGAAAAACAACCAACTCTATTTCATGGCTTCGCCCGACAACGCTACTCAAAGTTATCTTTACAGCGTGCCTTTGAACGGAAGCCGAAAGGCAGAACGGCTCTCTCCTGCTGCTCAGCAAGGTTCTCATCGCTATGACATCTCTCCGAACGCACTTTGGGCTTCGCACTCGTTTTCGAATGCCAATACTCCGCCCATGAACGAATGGTTGAAATTGCCGGAACATAAAGCCATAAAAGAAGCCGACGATATTTCTAAAAAATTAGCGGTTCAATCTGCCTCCGCCAAGAAAGTGGAATTCTTTAAAGTGAAAACCGAAGATGGCATTGAACTGGACGGATGGATGGTAAAACCTACCAACTTCGACCCCACTAAAAAATACCCTATCGTTTTCACGGTCTATGGTGAACCCGCAAGTGCCACGGTAAAAGACAGTTGGGGTACAGGCCGTAATGGTCTTTACGTAGGAGACATGGCCAAAGACGGCTATATTTATGCCTCAGTAGACAATCGCGGTACACCATCTCCGCGCGGACGGGCTTGGCGGAAGTCTATTTACCGTAAAATAGGCATTGTCAATATCCGGGATATGGCGATGGGTGCGAAAGCCCTATTTGAGCAAAATTCGTTCATTGATACAAGTCGCGTAGCGGTACACGGTTGGAGTGGTGGCGGTTCATCTACGCTTAATTTGCTGTTTCAATACCCTTCCCTTTTCAAAACGGGAATTGCGGTAGCGGCCGTGGCTGACCAATTAAGTTACGACAATATCTATCAGGAACGATATATGGGAATTCCGCAGGAAAACCGCGAAGATTTTGTGGCAGGTTCTCCTATCACACACGCTAAAAAATTGCAGTCCAACCAAAATCTTCTCTACATTCACGGTACCGGCGACGATAACGTGCATTACCAAAATGCTGAAAAATTGGTCAATGAACTGATAAAATACAACAAACAGTTTCAGTTCATGCCTTATCCAAACCGTTCCCACGGCATCTACGAAGGAGAAGGAACGTCTAAACATTTAAATACGATGTTTACCAAATACCTGAAAGAACATTGCCCGCCGGGCGGCAAATAATTCGTTTGCAACACCTTTGTTTTAAAAACCCCGAAAGCGTCAACTACTTTCGGGGTTTTTAATAGTTTTACAGGAAAAACCGAAACACAGTATGGGACTACCACAATATCAACACAGACTGACCATCGAAGAATACCTTGCCTTAGAGAAAGAAACGGATAATAAGTACGAATATCACGATGGGGAGGTCTATGCAATGGCAGGGGGAACACCTACCCATAGCCTCATTGCCAATAACGCAGGAACAGTACTAAGTATCTCATTAAAGGGCAGACGCTGTTTTACGTACAACAGCGATTTGCGCGTTGCGACTTCCCGAAACAAATACGTCTATCCTGATGTATCGGTTGTATGTGGAAAAGTGACCTCTTTTGAAGAGTTAAAAAATGCCGCAAATAATCCTGTCCTAATTGTAGAAGTACTTTCGGGTGAAACGGAGGCCTACGACCGAGGTGGAAAATTTATGCGTTATCGCATGATTGAGTCATTTCGAGAATATGTACTCATTTCCCAACAGCTTCCATTTGTGGAAGTCTTTTTTTTACAAAAACGACATGGCTGTGTGGGAATACAGAGCCTATACCAACCTGAAAGAAAGTATTCAATTACATTCCATAGAGGCAGAAATTTCAATGGCAGATATTTACGTTGACGTAGATTTTATGCCTTTTGACGAAGAAAATTGGCGGCCTTTATAATTCTTTCAGTACGATTCCGGATAAGTAATATTTGGTTATCAGCGCAAAAAACAGCCATTTAATTTGTTGATAAATTCCAGTTTAGGACTCCTCTTACTACTTAATACCAAAATCTAAATACTGCTTATGCTGCATACACTTATTATCGGAGCAGGACCTTTCGGGCTCACATTGGCAGCCCATCTCAAACAAACCGCCATTGACCATTTAGTAGTTGGAAAACCCATGGAATTTTGGGAGAAAAATATGCGCTAGGGTATGTTTCTGCGTTCCAGAAGTGATTGGCATCTCGACGTAAACGGGGTATATACAATGGAGACTTTTATTGAGCAACGCGGACTTACTATAAAAGAAGTTGAACCCATTGCGTTAGATTTTTGGCAGTGCGCGCAAAGTAATGCTATAACAAAAAAATAGACAACTGGGGCAAATGCCTAACTTTGGAGTGACTAAACTCAAAGATTATGTACCTATTTTGCCCAAGTTGTCACAG
>NZ_JAIXST010000149.1 GCF_027484545.1 Runella sp.
GCGTTGTCCCTGACTTCGACGTGAATCTGGTAAATCTTTGAAAAATTCATTTAGTGTCATATTCCATATAATATTTGGTCAAATGTAACAAAAAAATAGAACTTAACAGCCCTGCTGTAGGGAGGGACTTCTTCTCCCCCTCTCCAAATTGGAGAGGGGGTTGGGGGGTGAGGCTAATCACTTCAAAATTAAGCTATAAGCTCCTGCTTTGTATTCATACTCCACTACTTTTCCTTTGCCTGTATAGCTTACTTTAAAGCCGTGATTTTCGAGTAGATAAAGAGCATCACGCAACGTCATTCCTTTCAAGTTTGGAATTTTATTCGGGTCAGCGTCACGGTTCTCCCATTTTACTCCTTCTTTGTCTTTTTTAGCTTCTACCCACCCATTTACGTTCACGGGAGCGTCAATGTCCATTTCTTCAGCCACAATACGCAGGTCTTCGGCTTGCCCGGCCTGCAACTGTTTCTGCATTTCGGTCATTTTGTTTTTTTGCTTCGGAATCGGCGGGTGCATTTTGATGTCGTAGCCAATAATACGATCTGTTACTTCCTTGAAAACAGGCGCCGCTACACTACCAGCGTACAATTGCTCCATGCTGAACCCACGCGGACTGTCTACCATAATCAAACAGCTGTACCGAGGTTGGTCGGCAGGAAAATAACCGATAAAGGACGTATTGTACAATCCCTCTACGTAGCGACCGTTCACCAGTTTTTGTGCCGTTCCCGTCTTTCCCGCAATTTTGTAATACACGCTTTTGATGTTTGTCGCCGTGCCGTGATCTACCACTCCTTCCAACAGCACCCGGGCTTTGCGTAATGAATTTTCAGACGCGATTCGTTCCTCGCTGCGAAACGGAATGATTTCCTGAATAATTTCATCGGCCTGTTTTACCTGTTTCACAATCATCGGACGTACCCAATAGCCATCGTTGGCAATGGCATTGTAAAACGACAGCATCTGCAAAGGCGTCAGTTCAGACTCGTAGCCGTAGCTCATGTAGGTGAGCGATGTCCTGCTCCAGCGCTTATCCGAAGGGATCCGTATGCGGGGTTCAGGTTCTCCTTTCATTTGTATGCCGGTGGGTTGGCGCAGGTGGAAGCGTTTGAGATAGCCCACGTATTTATCAGCTTTCCCGTAGAAATAATCCTTCATTACCAAGTGTATCCCTACATTGGAAGACTTTTCAAATACCTGCTGCGCAGTAATGTCTCCGTGTCCCACTTTTTTTGTATCTCTGATAACGGCAGTATTGTATTTCGCAATCCCGTTTCCGGTATGATATACCCGCTGCATGGGTAACCCTTCTTCCAGTGCGGCCAACATGGTAGGGAGTTTAAACGTAGAGCCCGGATTGCCCAATCCTGCCAAGGCATAATTATAGGTCTCGCGGTAACTTGAGTCCGCATCGCGGGAAAGATTGGCAATGGCCCGAATTTCGCCCGTAGGTACTTCCATTACAATCACGCAACCGTGCGAAGCTTGGTAGCGTTTTAGGGTATTTCGGAGAGCCGTTTCGGCAATATCCTGAAAATTAACGTCTAACGTGGTGTACAAGTCAAGACCGTTGATAGGTTGCAGGCCTTCATCATCTTCATTGGGCATGAATGTTTGGTCGTCCAACACTCTAAAAAGGCCTACTCCGGGCGTACCGGCCAATTTTTTATCATAACTCGCTTCCAATCCAAACAAACCGCGCTTGGTCTTCTTGTCTAAATCGCCGATGGTACGCTCTGCCAATGAACCGAATGGATTATAGCGTTCGTAGGTAATGGTGAGTTTTCCCCCTCTGCTGCGACCGGTGTACGCAAAACGACGGAAAAACGGCCACCCTTTCCATTGAACCGGCTTTTTTGTTCCATCTTTTTT
The DNA here is from genome assembly GCF_027484545.1 of Runella sp. GTDB lineage: Bacteria > Bacteroidota > Bacteroidia > Cytophagales > Spirosomataceae > Runella. The sequence continues at coordinate 1,873 of NZ_JAIXST010000149.1, forward strand.
ATCAATAACATAACCTTTAAAAGACTGATTTAGAATAATGTTGTATTCGCGGTACGTGATTTTTCGCTTCAAAAGTCGGATATTCCGATTTCCCCTACGGTCATTTTTTTCAAATTCCTTACGGGAAAAAACCAAATCACGACGGTATTCTTCGCGGGTACGCTGCCCAAACGTGCGGGCAAAAAGCGTAGCCAACGAATCCACTCGGCTATAAAAATAAGTACTGTCCGAAACAGTGGGGTCTATCGAAACCTCAAAATAGGGCAACGAAGTAGCCATCAAACTGCCATCGTTGGAATAAATATTTCCCCGCATGGCCTGAATGGTATCTATCCGGACAGTTCTTGACATGTATTGCAGCCAGGGCTTTCCTTTGTATTGACCGAAGTGTTGAATGTAAAAAATGCGATAAATCACGCAGGCTCCTAGTACAAACAGCCCGATAGCTACTGTCCAAGAGCGGCGCGAAATATCTTCACGAATGTTTTTGGGTTGGCTTAACATGGTAATTCATTAAAATGGCTTAGCTTTTTATTCACTGGCAACGGCGATTCGCTGTGGCGTTTTACGGCTTTCTTTGAGTCCGAATTGTTCAACTTTAGGAGCTAACTCCGACTGTTTCCCCATCTTCATGTAGTTGGCTTTCAGGATGGTATAAGCCGCGCGAAGGTTATTAACCTCCTCATTGGCTTTTCGCAATTGGCGCATTTGCCGCTCGGCATTGATACGAAAGAAGATGAGAATCAATCCTAACCCCAAAAGAAACAGTGTTCCATCCAAGTATTTGATTGGGAATTGTTTTCCACCAATCCATTTTTCAACATGATACCATTGTCCCAACCACGTCAGCACTCGGCTATTGGTTCTGACGGTTTTTGCAGGACGCTTTTGCGCTTTTAGTACGTTGATAGCCATAATATAAAAGTAGTCAGTAGTGAGAAATCAGTAGTGAGAATTTAAATACTAAACTTTGTACAACCATAAACTGTAAAGCCTAAAAACCTGCCGCTTACAACTTTTCCGCTACGCGCAGTTTTGCACTGCGGGCACGGGAGTTTTGAGCGATTTCTTCCGGGGAAGCCTCAATGGGCTTGCGCGTCACGGATTGCAACGGTTTCAGGTCATTTCCAAACAAGTCTTTTTCAACTTCGCCGTAAAACTTGCCTTTCCCGATAAAGTTTTTTACCAAACGGTCTTCCAACGAATGATACGACATCACCACCAATCTCCCCTGTGGCTTCAACACTTCTACCGACTGCGTCAAAAACTCCTGCAAAGCCCCCATTTCGTCGTTTACCTCAATGCGTAATGCCTGAAAAACCTGCGCAAAATACTTATTTTCCTTGCCTCGCGGCGTGTAACGTTGCAAAGCGGCTTTCAAATCATTCACCGTTTCGATGTTTCGATTTGCCCTTGCTGCCACAATGGCCTGAGCTGCGGTTTTGGCATTTTGTAATTCGCCGTACATTCCCAAAATGCGGTGCAGTTCCTCAGCCGAATACGTATCGACAATGTCTCGGGCGGTCAAACCGCCGCGCTGATTCATACGCATGTCTAAATTTGCCTCAAACCGCGTCGAAAATCCGCGCTCGGGGGTATCAAATTGATGCGACGAAACTCCCAAATCACCTAAGATTCCATCTAATTGCTTAACGCCGTACAGACGAAGGTATTTTTGGAGATAACGAAAATTAGCATCTATAAAAGTAAGACGCTTATCATCAATGGCCTGCGCATTGGCCCGAGCATCGGAATCTTGGTCAAAAGCCAACAAACGGCCTTTTTCGCCGAGGCGTTCCAAGATAGCCTTGGAGTGCCCGCCGCCGCCAAAGGTAATATCCACATACACACCCTCGGGACGAATCGCCAAGCCTTCCAAACACGCTTCCAACAAGACAGGATTATGATACATTTTCACAGTCAATGGTCAATAGTTCACCGTCCACCGTTCAGGGGACTGCTGCAAAATTAACGAACTTGACGAGATGAGGGGCAGTGTTGGACAAATAACGGCCAACGAATCACAAAAAAATTATCAAAGGGGCAGACGACAGTAGATACTCGCAGAGCAAAGATAGAAATTTTGGCACAGATTTTTAAGTAAATTCGCATGATGCTCTTGAACGGAAAAACAAGTATGAATGACAGAATAAAAAGCCTTTTGATTTATGCCGCCAAATGCGCTGCCGGCACATTGTCCGTTTTTACCCTTTCCTCCCTCCTTCACTATGCCGATGTTGGATGGTGCCTCATTTCGGTCATGCTGGTTCTCTCTGCCGACGGCAAAGATTCAGTAACGTTGGCTTTTACCCGGATCAAAGCCAATGTACTGGGCGGAATAATAGGGGTAATTTGTTTGTTGATTTCCCCCACTAATATGTGGCTAATAACCGCAGCCATTACGGCTACGCTCTCGTTCTGCTATTGGCAGTGCGCGCAAAGTAATGCTATAACAAAAAAATAGACAACGGGGGCAAATGCCTAACTTTGGAGTGACTAAACTCAAAGATTATGTACCTATTTTGCCCAAGTTGTCAC
>NZ_JAIXST010000214.1 GCF_027484545.1 Runella sp.
GGCACTTCGTCAAATATTTTTTTCCATTCCATCCTCAAAAATACAACCAACAACAATTATATGGCTATTTTTGACCTATGCCCTAAATTAAGATTATTAGGTGCGTTCAACCTGTTGTTCAAAGAAGTTTTTGCGTTTTGATAGGCTAAAAACTTAGATAAGCCATTGTTGGAATAGGCAATGGTAGCGTACAGATTAGGGACAAAACCAAGGGCTTTTTGGAGGTTATCAAAAATGGCTTGGTGGTTTTCAGAAACTTGATCTTTGGTGGGTACTGTGAAAGTTGACATCGTCGTGTTTGTTTAAAAATGAGTGATACATTGACGATGCAAAGGTGCGGCAATTACGAAGGCTGAAAAATGGTTCTTTTTCCCGACTTGTTGTGATTATTTCCCTACGTTGCCGGTTTCTTTCCTGTTTTTGAAATCGGTGGGGGAAATACCCATTTGTTTTTTGAAAAAACTGCTGAAATAGGCCGCATCTTCAAAACCCAATTCGTACGCAATTTCCTTCGCCGATTTGTCGGTGTAATAAAACAGGCGTTTGGCCTCCATCACGATACGTTCATGGATAAGCTGTTGCGGTGTTTTGGTGCCGTAAATCGCAAAGTAATTGGATAGTGTTTTGGGTGATTTATTCAGTTTCTCCGCGTAAAAAGCGACTTGATGCTGCGTTTTATAATGGTGCTCAACCAAAATATTGTATTCTCGAATGATGTCAAACCGAGCGTCAGGAAGTTCTGTCTCCTTGAACTGCTGTTGCTTCGCCAAACGTGTGATGATGATAATGAGTCGTTTGAGTAGCATCAGCAGCATTTCGGATTGAATGTTGTCCACCGTTTCAAATTCATCAATGAAAATTTGAATCAGGAGCCCAATTTTATGTTGATGAGTGGCATCTAACGGTAAAAAAAAGTTCGATTCCAGCCATAAAACAAAAAACCGACGCAACTGACTTCCTGGTCATGGTCAATAATGCAATAGAATTCCCGATTGAACTGCCAAGCAACAATTTGCTCCGGTTTTTCAAATTGAAAAGATTGATTGACAACCAAAGGCAAAATGCTGTTGGCAGGAAAGGGGTAGGTGACTTCATCCACCACTGCATTCTGTGCTTCTCCGCGGTTATAGGCAATCGTCAGGTACTTGTCAGCGTGATCTTTACCGAAGAACTGACGGTTTAATTGTTTGTTGTCAATGCTGAGAGACAGATTGGCACCCATTTGGGTACCGGAAAAACGGTAAACCATTGCAATACTGCTTTTTTGAATAACAGAAAATCCCCTTAAAATGGTTGCAGCTGATTTTCCCGGGTTTTGCAGAGGATATCAATCGGACGAGCCTTTTTTACACTAAAAAAAGGCTGTTTTTGAGGCGATTTCCCGCATCTTCATCGTGGGTGGGCAGGTAAATAGTTTTGCGATTGGTGGCATATTTGACTAAATTGTTGTACGTTTCTTTTGATTTTGTATAATCTGCATTTACCCCTGCCAATTCACCATGTAAGACCTGAGCTTGATTATAGGACGTGTCTCCCGCAAAAATGATGTCGAAGTTATCGGTTTTGAAAACAATGGAACTATGCCCAAGCGTATGACCGGGAGTAGGTATATAAAGCAAATCTTCCGAGGAAGTTATAGGATAAGCTTTTTGGAAAACCTCTATTCGGTCGGGAAGATAGTTGACTTTATTGGGCCTGAACCAAGAAGGATATGTGCTTGACATGTTGGCATTGGGATGATTGTATTCATAATCGCCCACGATTATTTCCTGCTTTGGGAAAAACTTGAGCCCGTCGGTATGGTCTAAGTGAGTCAATGCTACCAATCTTACATCTTCCAACTTTAGATTGATCTCATCAAATCGGTAATTTAATTCCTCTTTTTCTTCCATCCTGAACTTGGCTGCGTGCTTAAACTGGTATCGGAGAAAACCGCCTTCCTTGGCTAAATACCGATCCAAATCTTTAATGGCTGAGATTTCGCCCGTATCTATTACAACAATCCCTTCGGGATGTTCGATTACCCATACCCAAATCGGCAAATAATCCGTATAATGTTTATCCAAAAGGATATTTAATTTAGCCAGTTCACCTACTCCTTTCTTTGTTCGGAAGTTTCGTTTGACGGCTACCGTACCGGTACATAAAGCATGTACTTTTACCTCCTTTCCTTTCAGTTTTACGACAGTCGTTACATTTTGATAATCGGGAATAGGGCCCATAGCTGTTGAATTTTTGGAGTTTAATAAATACCGGTCTTCCGTTGATGCGGCAACCGAGTTGGTGAGTGAATTGACCCCGACCATGCTGAGAGCGGTCAGTTTTGCAGTTTTGTTAAGAAAGGTTCTTCGTTCCATTTTGAGTATAATTGATGGAACAAAAGTAGAGGGGGCCTGCCCTGCAAAACGATAACAAAAGATAAGAAAGAAGGAGAGCTATTTTTTCATAACCCGATTTCGGATACGGCTCAAAGAGACAGGAGTGATTCCCAAAAAAGTAGCAATTTGGTGTTGAGGAATCCTGTTGAGCAGGTCGGGCCTGTGGGTAAGTAAATTCAGGTATCTCTCTTCCGGACTGTCTAAAATGTAGGATGTAAACAACTGATGTAATTCGACAAAGCGTTCTTCTAAAACTTTTCTGACAAATTCATTCATTTTAGGGAATTCAATAAATAGGTCCTGCAAGTCTTTGAAAGAAATGGTAAGCACCTGACATTCTTCAATGACCTCAATAGAGTGCCGACTTGGTTTTTGAGAAATAAAGCTATCATAGGCTCCTGCAAACATTCCTTCGGTAAAAAAGAAGGCCGAAATATCTTCTCCATCTTTTTCATAAAAAAGGCGCATACAGCCACTGAGGATAAAATAGACTTCTTTAGCCGTCTTTCCAGCACTCAAAAGATTAGTTTTCTTTTTGAAGTTTTCGGCTTTAAATCGTTGCAGGACAATTTCCAGTTCTTTATCAGAAAAGCCGGTTACCTCTTTAATTCCGATGAGAATATCACTGTTTGCCATGTATGCAATGAATAGGAATGCAAGTTACTTTTTTCGTCCTAAACACACCCGGATTTTGCCTAAAACTCCAATCGCCAGTTCAAAATAGGCACTAAGCCCAATTGTGTGTCAAATTGGAGACTTTTGGTGGCGGAGTCGTAAAAAGGCTGGTAAAGATTGGTGCGATTGAAGAGGTTTTGGATGTCGATGGAGACAGTTGAGGTGGTTCGGCGGCGGTTTTTGGTAAAACTGATTCGGGTATCAAATCGAAAATAATTCGGCAGTTGCTCTTCGTATGAGCGCTCATAGATACGCACTGTCGTGTTGCGTTTTTTGGATTGCGCCAAATCTATCGGCACATACCGGTTACCGCCTGCCCACAAGCTACGTACATTGACGGCCAATGTATTGGTTTTATTTCGGCTCATTTTCCATTCTTTTCCCAGCAAGATATTTTGGACGAATTTTCCATTAAACCGACTGTTTCGCTCCACCCCGTCGCGGGCGGTGTATTTGGCTTGGTAAAATGAGGTCGTTAATATAAAATAGAACCCTTTGGTCAAAAATTTCTCAATGGTAAAATCCAAGCCATAATTGCGCCCTGTACCATCGCTCACGAGCGAGTCGGTGGTGTAGCCATTCATCAGATTGAGTAGGGATTCTGTGCGCCAAACGGCGCTTTTGGTGTTGATAGTGCCAATCGGAACGTCGTAATGACGCTGATAATACGCCTCTGCCTGTAAGCGCCAATCGTCGCGCGGTCGAAATTCATAGCCCAACACAAAGTGAGCGGACTTAAGCAAGGCCAGATTTTTATTGGCAAAACTGATGGTGCCTTCTTTGCCTTTTACTTCTGCAAAATAAGTCGAAAGCGCCTCGGTACGACTGTGAATTCCGAAGCCCGCACTCAGCGCGTGACGAGGAGCAAGCGTCCATCGCAACCCACCGCGCGGTTCCAGAGAAGATTGTTGATTTAAGGCCAACAGCGTAGCATGGAAACCCGCATTGAGCGTCAAAACGGGAGAAATTCGGTATTTCCATTGGCTATAGGCTTGTAACAAATAGGTGTCGCCCTGTTGATTGAGCGTTGTGCTGACCTTGGTGCCGTCGGTGGTACGATTCAATAACTGAAAGCGTAAGTTACTCACGATGATACCCGTTCGCAGGGAATGTTGGGCGTTGAATTTGTGATTGAATTGAAGGGATAATCGGTACGCCTGATTGGTAAAATTTTCTTCCCGAATGTACACCTGTTGCAGTCGGGAGGCATCGTAGGTTTGGCGGTTGGCTGCCCAACTCAGGGTGGCATCGACGAATGATTTTTCGGAAATAAAATGAGTGAAATTAAGTCCCGCCACCGCACGGTCGGAATGAAAAGCGTCGTTTTGCGTGGTGCGGTGCCGAATCTGACGACTTAGACCACCCATTCCCCACAACGAAACAACACTTCGTTGGGTTACGGGAAAAAACAATTTGAATGCCCCATCCTGAAAATCCGGGGCGGCATCTCCAATGATTTGTATTCCCGCTTTTTTGAGCATTTCGAGGGTGGAGTAGCGGTAATTGACCAAATAAGAGGCTTTGCTTTTGGCAGAAAAAGGCCCTTCGGCGGCAATATCTGCTCCCAAAACGCCCACCTGAAGCGCATATTCGCGTTTTTCATGGTTGCCTTTTCGGAGTTTTAAATCAAACACGCCCGAGGTCGCGTTGCCGTATTCGGCGGGAAAAGCACCCGTAAAGAAGTCAGAATTGCCCAGCATGTTCACACTCAACGCGCTGATGCCGCCACCCGTGGAGCCTTCTTCGGCAAAGTGATTGGGATTGGGGATTTCGACGCCTTCCATGCGCCACAGTACTCCTTTGGGACTGTTGCCCCGGATAATAAGTGCGTTGCTTTGTTCGCTGTTGCCCGCTACGCCTGCGTACGTAAGCGCCATGCGGGCAGGGTCGTTGATAGCGGCTGCGTAACGCTTGACCTGTTCAACCGAAAATGACCGCGCCGACACTGTTGCCATGTCGTTGAGTGCTGTTCCGTTTTGGGCAGAAGCTTTGACTGTGACCGCGTCCAATTGTTGCAGCGATTCGGCCAGGCGAATGGTCAGGTCAATCTCTTTTCCCGTACCTACCACCAATTCCTGCACCAACCCGTTTTCATAGCCCAGAAACGTAATTTTAAGGGTATGTCGACCAACGGGAATATCTAAGATTTTGAAGAAACCGTTTGCGTCACTTTGACCACCTTTGATGGGTTGAACAGAAGTGACAATGATACTTGCCCCTGCCAACGGTTGCCGCGATTCGGCATCAATTACTTGCCCTTTAATGGTTTGGGTAAGTGTTTGTGCAAAGGTGGCAGTAGAAGTAAAAAGATTGAAAACGATAAAAGAAATGAATAAACGCATTGGCATTTTTTTGTCCCTTCTCCTAAAAGGAGTAAGGGGTAGGGGATGAGGTTACTCCCAAAAGTAAGAAAGCAATTTGTTAACGTCTACTATTCAGGCAGTAAATGGGCTAAAACCTCCTTAATTTTCTCAAAATCTCTGAAGTTTTCGTGCTCAATATGGTGCTCAATGGTTTCATAGGCCCAAGTGGTATGAAAAGGGATATGAACACCATGACCGCCAATGGCCAATACGGGCAACACATCGGATTTGAGAGAATTGCCTACCATCAAAAATTCACTCGGCTGAATGTCAAGGTGTTTAATCAATTTTTGATAATCGGCTTCCCGCTTTTCACTCATGATTTCAATGTGGTGAAAGTAATGTTCCAAACCCGATTTACGAAGCTTCCGTTCTTGGTCGAGCAAATCCCCTTTGGTAGCTACCACCAGTCGATAATGCCCTGATAATGATTGTAAAACGTGCTCCACATCGTCCAGTAATTCGATGGGTTTTTCGAGCATTTCTTTACCCAGCTCAATGATTTTTTCGATAACCGTTACCCCAATTGTATTGTCAGAAATGCGCAAAGCCGTTTCGACCATGCTCAAAATGAAGCTTTTCACGCCGTAGCCGTACAGCGGCATGTTTTGAATTTGAGTTCTGAAAACTTCCTGTGATATGCTGTGATGAGGGAGATAATCTTCCAGTAAAGCGCAGAATTTTTGTTCAGTTTCCAGAAAAAAGGGTTCATTGACCCAAAGGGTATCGTCAGCGTCAAATGCAATTACTTTAATGCTCATCGGTAAAATACCTGTTATCCGTTAATAGTTAACTGTTATTCGTTGTTATTATCGTTGCTTAAAATAACGTGCATGGTTCGTCACTCGTCATTCCCCAATTCGTCATTCTCTAAACGTTCCACCAATACGTCAATTTCAGGACAATTGCCCGGCTTTTTACCATGAGGTTTTCGGGTAAATAGTTGTCAGTGTAGACGATAAACAGGTCAGAAGCAGGCTGATATCGCCATTGCAGACGAGTGTTCAGGTTGATGTTTTTTGCCTGACTGTTGTATTGCACAAATGTGGTCCAGAAAAGACTGTTGGTAAAAGTAACATCCACGCGCGGTCCAACGAGCCATAACTCGACGGGCGTTTGCAAGTAAGGAACTTTGATGTAGTTGTAGTCAACCGAAAACTTGGTAGCTACATAAGGCTGGAAACGATAGCCGAGGGTGGTTTTCAGATTGAGCCGGCTTCCATTGGCGTAAAAGCCTCCGTAACGCGTGCTGAATGCGTACGTAAATCGAGCACGGGGGCTAGAGGTAAAATCGGTACCCCACGATTTCCAGTGGTGATTGGTGCCCGCGGCGAGCTTTTCACGGCCCGTGTTGGTGGGGTCAAAAGGAGCCAACAGCTGAACATAGTTTGTGGTTGCCCAAATCATACCGACGGCGCGACTGCGAAAGTTGAAATTATAGGCTAAAAACGTTTCGTTGTCGGTCAGGTGGTTTGACTTATTCCAAAAAAAGGTGCTTTGGAGTAACGGGCCGTGACTGATGAGTTTGGTTGAATTGACAAAAAACAAATAACCAACGTTGGGCACGGCCATTTGGTAACCTCTGCGGGCGGCATTGGGCACATAACCTACTTCTGCATTGTAATTTTCGCCCACAAACTCGTGACGAAGCTGCCAAAAGAACTTGGCTCGGTTGAAATTAAGAAGGCTTGAGATAGCTACATCGTTTCCTGAAAGGTGCGGGCTAAACGATTTAAGCACCGTCGCTTTGCCTGTCCAGATGTTGTTGGCAGAAGCCAGGTTAAATTCTGCGCCAATATTGCGGTTGTATTGATTCGTGGATTTGTTGATTTGTGCATCGTACCCTAACGACTCTTTATTGACCATCAGAATTCCGACGTTGGAACGGGCAAAAACTTTGCGTTGTAAAGCAACGACCGCAAAGTTTTGGGCAGGCAAATCGCCTTGACTTTGCGTTTGGGTGTCCAGTACCCCAATTCGCCAATTTTTATCCAATTTGCCACTCAGACGCGCACCGAATAAAATCGGAACGCCCAACCCGATGCGTCGTGAGAAGAAAGGACGCAGGGTCGTAAAACCAAAACTGGCAAATAAGTCAGCATTCTCTAAAAAAAACTGCCGGCGTTCGGGGAAAAACAATTCAAAACGGTCCAAATTGGTTTGCTGCACATCCACCTCTACCTGAGAGAAATCGGGATTGACGGTCAAATCAAGGTTCATGGATGAATTCAGGGCGATTTTTGCATCCCCTCCAATGGCCGGTTTCCATTCGGCCGATTTACCAGTGGTATAATTTTTCGATACATTCGTAAGCGCGTACGGAATCAATGAAACATTTTTACCCGCGGGTGGTAAAGGCTTATCCCAGATTAATACCCCCGCATAGCCCAAATTAGCCGATTGAAACTGACGCGGAACGGGTGCCCAAGCTGATTTTTCATTGGTCGTAATGTCCAACCGACTTCCGTTGATACCCCAACGCAAATTATCAGGTCGATAACGAATGGTTTTGAAGGGAATGACGGCTTCCCACACCCAACGGTCTTCGTAGTTTTTGGTGACACAATGCCATTTGTTATCCCAATTGAGATTGATAATCGTCCCATCCGATTCCTGCCCATCCCAATATGCCCCTGCCGCACTTGCGCCAAACGAAAAACCATTCGTTAAGTCCTCGAAAGTGTCAAGAACCACAAAAAAGTTGTCATTTGCCCCAAAACTAAAATCCCGTTTCAACGATTCGACCACTAATGAGCCCTTAACGGCTTTGTAATTGACGGCAATGATATACAAATTGTTTTTGTCGTAACATAAACGCATTTCTGTTTTGTTACGCGCCAAGCTCGTATCCATGGGCGTAATCATGAAGTAGTCTTTGGCTACTTCGGTCGTTTGCCAGGCGGGGTCGTTTTCGAGACCGTCTATTTTGATGGTTCCTTTGGCTTCAAAAATGTGATATTGAAAAGCTTCGTTTTTTTTCTGGGCAAAAACAGTTACCCCACACAGTAAAAACCACAGGAAAAGGCGCATTGGTTGACAATTGATTGATAAAATGGAACAGGAATAGTAAGCGGTCAGATGTAACACCTGACCGCCTGGTAAAAGAGAATTTTGACTTATTGATAAGCTACAGCTACTTGCCGTTGAATACCGAGATGGTCGATGCCGAGTTCAATTACATCACCCGGTTTCAGATAACGCGGTGGTTTGAAGCCAAGTCCTACGCCAAAAGGAGTTCCGGTCGAGATAACATCTCCTGGTAGAAGTGTCATGAATTGGCTCAGATAACTCACCAATTTGGGGATTTTGAACACCATATCATCCGTATTCGAATCCTGCAATAGTTCATTGTTTACTTTAAGCCAAAGTCGTAAGTTGTGTGGGTCGCTGATTTCATCTTTTGTTGCCATAAAAGGCCCCAAAGGAGCAAAGGTGTCGCTACTTTTTCCTTTTACCCACTGACCGCTGCGTTCCAATTGAAATTCACGTTCTGAATAATCATTGTGCAAAATATATCCCGCTACGTAATCCATGGCATCCACTTCGTCGACGTAGCTTGCCTTTTTCCCAATTACAAATGCCAATTCCACTTCCCAATCAGTTTTGACTGAATTGCGGGGAATGATTACATTATCATAAGGGCCGCAGAGTGCTGTGGTAGATTTGAAGAAAATAACGGGCTCGGGTGGTACCTGTGCGCCTGATTCGGCCGCGTGTTTTGCGTAGTTAAGGCCAATGCACACAATTTTGGAAGGGCGTGCCACGCAGGAACCCACGCGAACACTATCGGATACGTCAGGGCAGGTTTCGGCGTGAGTTATGAGCCAGTCTGCCAGACGGGTCAAGCCATCATTTGCAAAAAAGGCTTCATTAAAATCTTCTCCAAAGGTCGAGACGTCAATTTTACGGCCATTGGGTAAAAGGATACCCGGTTTTTCCTGTTCGAAGCTACCAAAGCGAAAAAGTTTCATTCGTGAGGTGGAATTTAGTGATTAACTGCTGTTTGTTATGGTAAAGTAATAAGCGTTTGAGGGTCGAAATCTAATGAAAGTTGAGGTCGGTTGAAAAAAATATACAATTTTTATTTACGTAAATGCCTCATTTTCGGGGAGTTTTCTAAGAAAAATAATATTTTTTAAAATAGGGCTTGCGTCATATTCTTAATAACCGTACTTTTGCACCACAATTTCTGAACGGCCTAACGGCAAAGACGAAAAAGTAAGATTCCGTAGCTCAGCTGGTAGAGCAATACACTTTTAATGTATGGGTCCTGGGTTCGAATCCCAGCGGGATCAC
>NZ_JAIXST010000306.1 GCF_027484545.1 Runella sp.
ATTTTGCAGGTTAAACATTCGTTCCTCCCAACATTTCTCCACTCGGCCGCTGTGTGAATCATTGGTTGTTGCAAACTTAAAATCCTTTGATTTCTCTACAAAGTAAATTGAGTAGTATTTTATTACTTATACGACTATTTTAAATGTCGTATAATGATGATTGTCAGCATCTTTTGGATTTTTTCCAAATAAAATCACTTTATTATGCCTTTTAATTATGATTGATTTGTACTTTAGCCAAGTAATAAAATATTTTCTTTATACAATTGGTAGGTGTAAAAATTCGAAAAATCCGTGAACTTCAGGATTTAACCCAAGATAATATGGCAACTCAACTGGGTATCAAACAAGCTGCGTACAGCAAAATAGAGCGTGGGGAAACGGACATCAGTTATTCTACCCTCAAAAAAATAGCTGAGCTACTTGGCATTGATGTAGTGTCTTTACTCACTTTCGATAGCGGTCTGGTCATTCATAAGATAGCGGAAAATCAACAAGGAAGTGAAACCAACGGCTTTGTTTTCAACAATGGCCTTACCAATAAAGAACGCGAACTCTACGAACGTAAAATCACATTATTGCAAGACGAAGTCAATTTTTTAAGGACAGCACTCGACAAGGTTCTTGGTAAAACTCAATAAAATCTACCTGCACCTTCAACAATATGCAGGTGTTTTTTTAATCCCGCACGCACCGAAACCCCACCGTTGCATTACGTTCAAAACCTTCTGATACCCGCAGTAAAATCTGTTGATGCGTCAGCGGTTGAGAGCCGCCCTGCACATACCACCAACTCGACATCGGTTTGAAATAGCTGCCGCCTTTTAGCATGATGTAGCGGTATTGGCCTGCGTCGTACTCATCGTCGGTCAGTTGCCAAACGACGCCTTGAAGCTCGTTTAACCGCACCGGCGGACCGGTCGGCAGGGTTAACGTCGGCAAGGTTTGGAACCTTGCCGACGTTTTTAATACCGAATCTTTTTCCGCGGCGTATTGCCATTCTTGCTCGGTGGGCAAGCGTTTCCCCGCCCATTTGGCATACGCCCGCGCATCTTCGAGCGAGACATACACGACGGGTTTATTTTCTTCTCCTTCGGGAATTTGGCCGTTTTTCCAGTGTTTCAAAAAGTTGGCAGCGTCTTTGGGTTTGTAATGGGTGACGCTCAGAAACTTCTTGAAATCAGCGTTGGAAACCAAGTTTCTATCCATCAGGAATGCACCTATCGAGTGTGTGGATGTGTCAGGAGTAGGGTAAGGCAAAAATACATCACCGTGAGTGGTGTTGTGGAGATAGCGGCCTGCGGGGATTAGAACTTCGTTGGTTTGTGGATGATCTAATACGCTATAATGCTCTTTGAGTTCTTCTTGTAAGCTTTTGTTTAAATTTAAATGATTGAACCTATGTGGCTGATATAACTTTCGTGGCTTGTCCACGGCTATTTCAGTAATCATTTCATCTAACATCACTTTATGGGTGTCAAAAAATTGGATGATTATTTTGTGAGGAAAACGGCTAAAAAATGTATGTAATGAATCTGGAAAAATTGCCCAGTAGGTCGTATTTGTAAATCCATGAGATGAATTGCTTCCAAGTGCCTTTTTTTCAATAAACTTAGTTTCATAACTTGGATTGTCAATAAAGCAGCGAAAACTCCCTTTTCGGTTAACCCAAATCGGAAGAAGATCTTCTATGTACTCAATCAAATTAGGCATTTCTGCTATACACCCTACTGCCCCTTCATTATTTGTACCTAAATATTTTTTATGAAAAGGCTCTGTTTCAGCTTCGATATACCATTTCCCGCCTTGAAATACGGGTTTTAGCTCGCGGTGATTCCATAAATCGACAAAATGATAGCCTTTTCGGGGTTGTACTTCAAACAAGGGACCACTGAATCCTTCGGGGATCAGGCTGAAAATCGTGTAAAGTGTTTTGGTGGAATCTTGCCATTTGTTCACAAAAATTCCATCGCGAGTTGTTGGAATGAGCGGCGTGACATTTTTGCTTAAAAACACCGAACTGTTTTCTCGCAAAATTCGCGTAGTTTGGCCTAAAAAACGGTAATCTTCTTCTACCCAATCGGGTGTGCCGGCCTGAAAAACGTTCAATTCGGTGCCGTAGCCGTTGAAAAAACTCGTGGCAAATTCGCGGCGAATGCGTTCTTTGAATTGTTCTGCTACGCGAAAAATGGCAAATTCTGGTTTGATGAACTTATTTAGGTTCAGCATCGGCGGGTAATACAGCGCATTATGGACGCGCCCGGCCACAATGCCTGGCATGTCTTTCGGAATCGCCATGCCTTCGCTGTACATCACTACGCCCTTGCGTACTTGGTCGGCGGCTTCCTGAAGTTCGCGACTGCTGCTGCCGCGCGTATCCAACACCACTCCGTCGGCATTGGTAGCGGCAATCAGGTCGGAGAGACCTTTGAAGTGTGCTTTGGGGTTGTTGGCGTCGCGGGTAGATTCGTCCCATGGGTTGTAGCACAAAAACAATTTTGTGCCCTGCGTCCGCATCTCACTTCCCATTTGTTTGAGGCGGGGTAATCCGCCGGGGAGGTCTTTAAACAAATCAAATTGATTGCGTTGGTCGAGGCCAAGCGTGGGCCAAGTAGGCCAAATTCCCACGACATCGTCGCCGCCGTATAGCTTTTCAAATCCTGTTAAACTTAACTTTTTGCTTTTGGAAGAATTGGCAGCCAAGAAACGTTTATCCCACGCCATCATCAAATGAATGACGTAACTTTGACGAATCCATTGCAAATCAGGACGTTCAAAAAGTGCGTTGTCGAAATTGGAGAGGTCGTATAGTTTTCTGTTTTGGAAAATTTGCCGTAAACCTTCCTGCCAATCGCCTGTATACGTTTCCAACCAAAGATGATACGTGACGCTGCTGTTGGGCGGCAAAACGGTTTCAAAGCGTCTTCGGGTCGCTTTCTCCCACTTTACTCGTCGCATCAATGCACATACATTGCCTTTGGCCGCAGCTACTGCTGAAAACCCCAATTCCCAGGCATTATCGGGAAGAATTACGTTGACGGGAGCAAAGCCGGGCCGAAACAAATGCGCTCGCGACAGCGAATGATTTCCTAACCCGGTGATGTAAACGTGATTGTTGGATTCGCCCAGCGGTACTACATTGCTGAGTCGAAGCGTATCGACAGACGTGTTGGTAAACGTAATTGTAGCCTGATAATAACCCTTTACGGAGTCAAGTTTGGCGTAAGAAACGGTTAGTTTATTTTCTAAAACAAAATTTAATTTCCCGTTTTCCCGCTGAAAAGTTACCCGTTCTGTTGTAGCGTATTTGCCATTGAGAACGTAAGAAAATAGCGGGAGCGCCGATTGGTAAGGCTGTAAGGAAGTTGCTCCGTTGGTAAAATCGTCAATTCGTAGAAAACGTTCTTCTGTAAACGACGGAGTTAATTGTGCCACTGCCCAAAAGGGCATAAAAAGTGGGACGAGCAGTGATTTCAGGAAATTCATTCGGGCATTATTTATTCAACGCAGGGGCATATCGTACAAAGACATGGAAATCAAAGGGCTACTTCAATTTTTTGACAAACTTAAAGTGCGTTCGTTCCAGCCCCTGACGTTCGTAAAAGCGATGCGTATCCAGTCTTTTTTTGTTGGCAGTTACTTCCAAAATCTTAAAATTCTCGCGTTCGGATACAGCTTTCAGTTGCTCAATAAGCAAACTGCCGACACCTTTGCTTCGATAATCTGCAATGACAAACATCTCCTGAATTTCGCCGACTTTCCCGCAATGATGCAGGAGCCACTGCGCGTGTACACTCGCGTAACCCACACACAGTGAGCCATCAAAAGCCAAAAAGTAATGGCAATCGGGGTTTTGAAGATTACGAGTAAAGATGTGTTGAAACAATTCAAAATCGAACGTTTCTTCCTCTAATTCACAGAGAAAATTGTAAATAGTGGCTACGTCTGAGGCGGTGGCGGATCGGGTTGTTAAATCCATAGACGAGTTAGAATCAGAATTCCTGCATCACATCTGACTCATATACGAGCGTACCTTTTACATTGCTGGAGGTAATAGCAACCATTGCTTTGGCTACTTTTTTTGCCTCAATGGCACGGTATTTAGCCGGAATGAGCGGTTTTAAAAACTTAGAAATTCGTTTGCCCAGCTTTTCTCCAAAACGCGATTCCGAACGATGCCCCACAAGCAGTGAAGGACGAAAAATCAGCAGAGTTTCATAACCCAGTTTCTTGAGATTTTCTTCAATCTCTCCTTTGACTCGGTTGTAATAAAACAGAGATTTGCTGTCGGCTCCCATGGCAGTGATGATGGCGAAACGGGTGGCACCATTGGCTAGTCCTATTTTGGCGATTTCGTACGGATAGGTATAGTCTACTTTATAGAATGCTTCTTTAGAGCCTGCTTTTTTCATGGTGGTACCCAAGCAGCAAAAGATGTCGTCGGCTTTGACCAATGAGGTATCAGGGTGGTCGTAATCAAAAATGAGAGAAACTAATTTGGGGTGGATAAGGTCAAACGGTTTGCGTACCAGCACTTTTACGTGACTGTATTTTTCCGAAGCTAAAAGCTGAGATACCAATTTTCCTCCCACTAATCCACTCGCGCCTACTATCAGTGCCGTTCGTTTTTCGGATGTCATGTCTTATGGAAACGGTTATTTATTTAATAAATGAGCTGATGGGCTGCATGGTTGAACACGCTCTAGTAAATTAAGCAAAAAAATAACATCCCGAAAAATAATTGGTAAAGCATTTTATTTAACGGTAAAGGAATTAAAAATCAAATTCAATGACCTCAGGGTCGTTTAGGAGTATTTTTGTCAATTTTTCGTGCTTTCGTTCCGAGCCTTGTACTATCCACGTTCCTGTAATCGTATCTCCAACGCGGCTTTGGATACCGCGTTTGGCGTCCAAGTCCAATTCTCTAAAAAGCATCTCATAGTTTTTAAGCGTCTTCTGTTGAAATTTACATACAATACGATAATTCCGAAGTTGATTGCGTCGTTTGATGATATTCTGAACGGGGACAAGCGCATACAGTACAAAAAGCACAATGCCCGAAGAGACCGTGGCAATTTCGTAATAACCGATTCCGACACACATTCCCAAAGCCGCTGTGGCCCAAGCCGTGGCGGCGGTGGTGATACCTACCACGCGGTTGTTTTCGCGGAAGATGATACCGCCGCCAATGAATCCAATGCCCGTTACGATGTTGGCCGCAATTCGTCCCGCGTCGCCACCCAATTTTGCCGAAATTACCGTAAACAGCGTCGAACCGATGGAAATCAAAATCATCGTCCGTAAACCCGCTGATTTGCTGTGATATTCACGTTCCACCCCAATCAACGCACCTAATCCCGCCGCAATGAGTAATTTCAGTATATCTTCGGTGAGAAATGAGTTCACTTTTTTAAGTTCAGGGTTTACGGTTTTGGGTTTACTGTTTAAAGTTTATTGTTTTAAGGTTGAGGTGGAGCCGCTTGTACGGTTTACGTTTTAAAAGCTGAGAAGGAACTGAAAACTTATAAACCCTTAATTCCAAACAGTAAACCGTAAACTTGCAAACTCAAAACTAATTCATCAACTCCTCAATTTCTTCCGCTTCAATCGGAATGTGGGCCATGAGGTCAATATTGCCTGTTTCGGTGATGAGAATGTTGTTTTCAAGTCGGATACCCAGGCTTTCTTTTCGGATATAAATGCCCGGTTCGCAGGTAAAAACCATGCCGGGCGCAAATTTGCGGTACCGACTGCCCACGTCATGAACATCCAATCCCAACAAATGTGAGGTGCCGTGCATGAAATATTTTTTGTAAGCGGGCCAATCCGGGTCTTGTTTTTCAATGTCCTGTTTGGTCAATAAACCCAATCCCAACAATTCACTTTCCATGACCTTGGCTACTTCTGCCTGGTAGTCATCCAATACATTTCCGGGCACCAACATAGCCCGGGCGGCTTTCATAACGCGCAAAACTGCGTCATACACTTCACGCTGTCGTGGCGTAAATCGTCCGCTGACGGGGATAGAGCGTGTCAGGTCAGCGTTGTAGTTGGCATATTCGGCAGCCACGTCCAGCAATAAAATGTCTCCTTCTTTACAAGGTTGATTGTTTTCGATGTAATGCAGCACGCACGAATTCTTTCCCGAAGCAATGATGGGCGTATACGCAAAACCTTTGGACTGTTGACGAAGAAATTCGTGGGCAAATTCGGCTTCAATTTCATACTCCTGCACGCCGGGTTTCGTAAATTGTAATACCCTTAAAAAACCATCTTTGGTAATATTAATGGCCTTTTTCAGCAATTCAACTTCCTGCGGTTGTTTGGTGGCCCGCAGGTAATAGGTCAACGGTGCCAATCGCTCCAATCGGTGCAACGGGTAGCGCTCTTTGAAGTCCCGAATGTATCGCGCATCGCGCGACTGTACCTGAACATCGCTGCGGGGATGTTCGTTGGTGTTGAGGTAAACGTAATCGGCCTCAAAAACCATCTGACTGAAAATGGTCTCAAACTGGTTTGTCCAATGAATGCGCGAAATGCCTGACCGCTCGGTCGCCTGTACTTTGGTCAGTTTATCGCCTTCCCACACGGCAATGGTTTCGTTGGTTTCCCGCACAAACAGTACTTCACGGAACTTAGGGTCGGGATGTTCGGGAAAAAGTACTAAGATGGTTTCTTCCTGATCAATTCCTGACAAATAGAACAAATCCGAGTTTTGTTTAAAACCCATGGTGCCATCGGCGTTGGTGGGCATGATGTCGTTGGCATTCAGAATTACCAGACTTTTGGGTTTCAAAAGAGGATAAAGCCGCTGACGGTTTTGGATAAAAAGGGAGGAGTCTATTGGTTGGTACCGCATTCGTTCATTGTTGTTTTTAAATTCTAACGTCGGATAAAAACGTCGGCGAGGTTTCAAACCTCGCCGACGTTCTCTCTTATTATCTCAACCCTTCAATCTCCGCAATGGTTTTGGGGATGGGGTCACCGAGGAGTTGCGCGCCATTGGTAGTAATGAGGTAGTTGTCCTCAATTCTCACTCCGCCAAATCCGAAATAGGGTTTTAGTTTAGTATAATCAATAAACTGCTCGAACTTGCCCTGAGTTTCCCACAATTGAATCAGTTCGGGAATGAAATAAAGCCCGGGTTCAACGGTCAAAACAAAACCCGCTTCCAGTTCTTTGGCCAATCGAAGCGATTTTAAGCCTAATATTGAGCTCCGCGTGATTCCTTCGCGGTAGCCGATGTATTCTTCACCGAGATTTTCCATGTCATGCACATCCATACCCATCATGTGCCCTACACCGTGGGGCATAAACAACCCGGGTACACCGAGTTCTACCATTTCGTCCACATCACCGTTCAGCAGACCCATATTTTTTAATCCCTCGGCAATAGTACGCCACGCAATTAGGTGACAATCAAGGTATTTTACATCAGGGCGAAGCGCGTTAATGACGTTGATATTAGCATCCAAAACAATCTGGTAAATTTCTTTTTGTTGTTGGGTAAAGGTTTTATCAACGGGCCACGTACGGGTAATGTCGCCGGCATAGTGCGTCGCAGTTTCTGCCCCGAAATCTCCCATTACCAGTCGTCCGCTCGTCAACACATTGCCGTGGTAGTGATTGTGCAGGGTCTGACCGTCAACGGATAAAATGATGGGGTAGGCCAAATCGCCGCCGCCACTGCGGGCTGTGCCATGTACCATTCCTGCGACTTCATATTCATATTTGCCGGCGTGAGTGGCACGGATGGCGTTGAGGTGCATTTGTCCCGTAATATTGACGGCTTTGTTCAACTCAATGATTTCTTCGTCTGTCTTGTAAGACCGCTGATTGATAACGGCTTGGATAAATTCGCGAGACGCTTTTTGCGGAATTTCGGTCACTGACCAATCCGTCCATTTGTGAAGTTTAAAGGTGTGCTCAGGACGATAAGGAGGTAAAAAATGAACATCACGTCCATTGCTCAGGCTGCCTTTGATTTTGGCTTCAAGGGCTGATTTTGGCAAAATTTGGGCTACGCCCACTCGCTCTGCCTGGTCGCGCAAGGTAGGTTGCGGTCCTGCCCAAATGATGTCATCCATGGTGATTTCGTCGCCCACAATCCATTCTTCACCCGACTCGACGTCAATCACCGCCGCAAATCCGGCTTTATCAAGCCCGAAATAATACAAAAATGTACTGTCCTGACGAAAGTGGTAGGTATTGTCGGCATAATTCATGCCTGTTTCTTCGTTGCCCAAAAAGAGCAGCAAGCCCTTTGAAATTGATTTTTTCAGGTGTTGACGCCGTCCGACGTAGGTATCTCTCGAAAACATAGATGTAAAAGGTTGAGATGTATTGTTGGGGCAATATTAACCAATCCGTTGGCTAATCGCTATGCCTAAAGCCAAAAATCATTGTTGAATTATTGCCTTTTTTGAAAAAGAGCAGTGCTTCCCAAGGCGGTCATAATTTTGCCCAACCGGTTATGAATGGTAATTAAATGTCATATATTCTTTGCTTTTTGTGAATAAAATGTTATTTACCACTATCCTATTATTTCGAAGATTTGCGTTTATATTGTTGTTTTCGAGGGGAAAAGTTAGATTTTTTTTGTTATTTAGCTAAAGTTTTCGGCTCCGCATCCGAAAATTATCTAAAATACGTTTTCTTAATCCTTTTGAATATTACGTAATGATTAATTTTCGCAAAAGCGCTTGGCTGCTTCTTTTGACATGGAGTACTGTTTCCTTTGCTCAAAAGCGGTATTGGATATTTCTTAAAGACAAAAATCTTCAGGATGCTCCCGCGGTTTCGCCGCAAACTCTCCAAAATCGACTGCAACAAGGACTTGCTTTGTACGATGAAACTGATTTGCCGGTAAAAAAGGATTATTTACAACAACTGCAAACGGTCAATTGTCAGCCGAAAACTGTTTCCCGTTGGCTCAATGCAGTATCTGCTCAATTGACCAACGATCAGGTACAACAAGTTCGGGCGCTTCCCTTTGTGACGGGACTGCAACCGATGGACGGGAATTTTTATGTTGCCAAAACATCTAATTCGCGCCGTTCTACCATGGTGCCGGTGATGACCCAAATTCAAGCCGAAGAATTTAAAAAAGCAGGATTAACTGGAAAAGGAATTACGATTGGAGTGATTGATGCGGGTTTTCTGGAAGCTCCTACCAGCGATTTATTGAAACATATCTTTGATAGAAACGCGATTTTAGAAAAACGGGATTATGTCAACCCTTCCCTGAATTTGTCCGATAAGTTTTATACAACTCCCGAATCGTTTTCTGATTTCCACGGAACTGAAGTAATGAGTGCCATATCAGGGGCAAATCGTGCAGAAAATACCCAACATGGATTAGCGACCGATGCTCAATTTTACTTGGCCCGCACCGATCACGGAACCAGAGAATGGCGTGGCGAAGAGGATAATTGGGTAGCGGCCATGGAATGGATGGATAGCTTGGGCGTTCGTCTTATCAATACATCGCTTGGCTATGCCAAAGGGTTTACCGACCCTAACGACAATTATCAGCCCAACCAAATGGACGGACACACGAGTGTAATTAGCCGCGCTGCCCAAATAGCCGCTGATAAAAAAGGGATTTTGGTCGTTGTTTCGGCTGGTAATGAAGGAGATGACCCAAGTTGGCGCATTATTTCTACACCTGCCGATGCTCAGGGAGTATTGTCGATTGGTGCCACCAACCAACGCTATTGGAATCGAATCGGTTACAGCAGCATAGGTCCCGAATTTTTGCCGTATCTCAAACCCAACGTGTCTTGTTTTTCACTATACGGTACCTCACTTTCCGCCCCTGTGATTACGGGTTTTGCCGCCTGTTTGATGCAGGCTAATCCTACGTTGACCAATAAGCAATTGATTAGTTTGATTGAAAAATCAGCGCATTTATACCCTTATGGCAACAACTTTATAGGCTATGGCGTGCCTTTGGCTTCGCGGGCATTGGCATTGCTTCAAAACCCCGCCGAGTCCAACTCTACCTATTCCAAAGAAGTAAAGGCCGAGGGAACTTCTTTTACCGTTAAACTTCCTGAAGCGACAGATATGGTTTCGGTCTTTCACAAAAAGAACGCGATTCACGTAATGGCGCAGGAAATTGTGCGTATGCGCGACGGACAACTTACGCTAAAGCGCCGCGAAGGAGAAGCCCGTACCACCATCGATCTCAAAAATGAGGTGATTGAGGTGATTTGGGAATAATATTATGTACTACAAAAGAAATTATTAGCTTTGCGGGTCTTGACTAAAAGTTAGTAAATACCCATGAATGATTTAACGACTGATCTTCTTCCCATCCAATCTTCCACAATGGCCGATGTTGTGGAGCTTCGTTTAAGAGAATTTTTAAAGAAAAAATCATTTCGCCCGGGCGATGCTCTTCCCAAAGAGCAGGAATTGGCTGATGCTCTGGGTGTCAGTCGCAACGTTGTTAGGGAAGCATTGAGCCGCCTGCGGATGTTGGGGATGATAGAAACCAAGAAAAAGCGCGGAATGATTTTGGCCCAACCCGATATTTTAGGCTCATTTGAACGCGTGCTCGATCCGCTTATTTTAGGGCAGGAGACCTTACAGGATATTTTTGAGTTACGATTGGTGCTTGAGATGGGTTTGGCCGATTTGATTTATGTTCGTAAAACCGACGAAGATATTCGAGAGCTCGAAGAGATCGTCAATCAGGAAGTTCATCAAATTCAAAAACCTTTTCGGGTTAAAAATGAAATTGCCTTTCACGGGAAATTGTACCAAATGACCGAAAATGATACGTTCCTGCGTTTTCAAAGTATGTTATTGCCCGTCTTTGAATACGTTGTGGATTACGAAATCAAAACAAACGGGAAGGTAGAAGTAGGAAAAGTAACCCACCGTGATTTGGTCCAATTGCTCAAAACAGGCGATGCCGAGGATTTTCGACAAGGGATGAAAGAACACCTGAAACCTCACTTCAGTCGCTTGACGAAGAAATAATCTCCCCCAATTTTTACTCCTCCGATTTAAATTTACTTCTTTTTGTACTTTTTTTCTAAAAAATAGTTGGAAATAAAGTTGTAAACATTTTACATTTGCAATTATGTAGTACATAACTACTAAAACATAAACTCTTCCACTAAAAAACCTTTCTAAAAATATGAAATTTTACTACCTTTTTGGTTGTATGACCTGTTGCTGTTTGCTTTTCTTTAAGCAGGCAAGAGCCCAAGACACCAACATCACGGTCAAAGGGACCGTAAAATCGGTTGACTCTGACGAGGGCTTGCCTGGTGTAAGCATTACAGTACGAGGCACCTCAATCGGTACAACTACAGATGCCAAGGGCAGTTACACGTTTTCTGTTCCTCGTAAGGGAAGCCTTGTGTTTTCTTATGTAGGATTTGAACCACAGGAAGTTGCAGTGAGAGACAGAGGCATTGTTGATGTTAAACTGCAAGCCGATATCAAGTCTTTGGGAGAAGTTGTAGTGGTGGGGTATACGACGCAATCGAAGGCAAAAAGCACGGCGGCTGTTTCCAAACTCAATCCGGAAGAGCTTAAAAATGTCACCAACCCGAATCCTGTACAGGCGATTCAGGGAAAAATTGCCGGAGTTTCTGTGCCCATTACTTCTGGGCAGCCGGGAGCCGGAGCAACCAATATTATTATTCGCGGAGGTACCAAATTGAACGTATATGGTCAGGGAAATGGTGGTGGGGGAGGAAACGCGGTAGGCAGTGCCGACAATACCAATCCATTGGTAGTAGTTGATGGTGTTTTCAGGTCACTAAACGATATCAATCCTGATAATATTGAGTCCTTTCAGGTAATGAAAGATGCTGCCTCCACGGCTATTTACGGGGCGAGAGGGGCCAACGGGGTCATTGTAATTAAAACCAAAGGAGGTAAATTTAACAGCAGACCGAACGTAACCGTCAATCATCGAACGACTTGGGAGACCAAATCACGGGATTACAAATACATCGGCGCTCGTGAATACCTGACACTGGCCCGTACAACGGTTAAAAGTACCTTTGACCTGATTGATAAACCTACCTTACTGAATAACGGTGGTTTTTCGGCAGGCACGCGAGTGTATACCGCTAAGGGTCAGTATGGAGCGAACATAAATCTAACCGCACTGTATGACAACATTGTAGCGGTGGAAGGTCAGGATTACGTCAATAATTTATTGGCAAAGGGTTGGCAAACGATGGATGACCCCATCAATCCGGGAACAAAATTGCTCTTTGCTGATAACAATTACGAAGATTTGTTATGGAATACTGGTATTACCCAAAACGAGAATGTGGCCATCAACGGGGGCAGTGAAAGAGCCAACTACAATGTCTCTCTCGGTTATAACAACCAAGTGGGGACGTTTGTGGGGACGAACTACAAACGGTACGATGCTTTGGGAAATTTTGGATTCAAAGTGTCGGACAGGTTTAAATTGGATGCCATGGTTAATTACCAGAACGTGCAACCCAACTACGTTGACAATTTCCTCAATGATTTGACGCGCGCTACCCGCGTTACCCCTTTGATACGTATTTTTAAAGACGACGGCAACCCAATGCCAGGAGAAGTGTATTCGGTACGTAACCGTTTTCATACTTTACAGTACGACGACACCCGCGTTTCGACCGAACGACTCATTTCCCGATTGGCGGGTGATTTGGAAATTCTCAAAGGGCTTCACTTCAAACCCGCATTGGCGTATACCATCGAAGATTATTCGTACCAATTTTTTAGAAAACAAACGCCCGCTTCGGAAATTCAGCCCGGAACCCAACGACAAAAAAATCAGAATTTTAATAAATCGCGTCAGTTGATGATTGATCAGATTTTACAATACGATTTTGATATACGCAATCAACACAATTTTACACTTTTGGCAGGTTTTAACTTCACAAGAAATACTAGTAACGTCATCAATATCGGTTCTCAACGGGCTACCAACGACTATATCTACACCATCAATGAACCCGCGACAACGGTGATCAACGGCGTGGTAACCAGTAATGTAACGGATTTTCG
>NZ_JAIXST010000233.1 GCF_027484545.1 Runella sp.
AGGCATCCCCACTGGTTCGGACGGCCGATGCCGCTGGTTTACTCTCACTTTGAGAGAATTCTAAGTTATGATTTTCTTGGAATTTTTACATCGCACAAATCTAAAGGCCGATGCGGCTGTTCTTTGAGTTGATACCCATTACGAATTGGGCTTAGACCCATGCGTTTCAAGGTCTGATTT
The DNA here is from genome assembly GCF_027484545.1 of Runella sp. Classification (GTDB taxonomy): domain Bacteria; phylum Bacteroidota; class Bacteroidia; order Cytophagales; family Spirosomataceae; genus Runella. Next base: position 181 of record NZ_JAIXST010000233.1, read on the forward strand.
AGCACCATCAACAAAATGGCACTAATACGAGAAACTTTACTCTGCGAAATACTGAAATTGGCTGCTTGTTGCTGCTGTAAATTTCGGACCGCCGACGCGGTTAGACTTTAGATAGTTCAATAGGAAAAATAATTTGGTAGAAGTACCCAATAATTGAGAATTACCGTGTTCATTATAGGAAGCAAAAGCCCGCTTTTTGCCTTCTAAAGTGTGATAACGATAATATCTTTGCCAATCTATATCAAACTCTGAGCACATATAATCAAACTCGGCTACGGTCAAGCTGGTCAAGGATAGGAACTGAGTCTGATTCTGACGTATTTCTGAATAGTTCATTTATGATTTCGTTAATAATCTCAAAGGTAATAGTCGCGCATCAGTTTAACTTTTATTTCCGCATAATCACTATTATATAAAACGCAACTGAGTTGTTTTTCCGTTATCTAATTTGACGGTTTTATAAGTGTGGGCTTGCGGTCGGTTCCACAGTGTTTCAAACCATTCCGTAATTTCTCTAAATTGAGCGTCTGCGCCAAAATTTGCCGTATTGAGTTCGATGTTATTGGTTTTTTTTAGGCCAATTCCCGCCTCGGTTAAATTAGAACTTCCTGTAATGTAATAATCGTTTTTGGGGTCAACACCGGAGGAAGGTGTTTTGAAAATATAGGCTTTGGCATGGCAAAAGTTGGGCTCCAGGGTTTTAGCCTCCACTTTTTCCAATTCCAAAAAAGCAACTGCTTCTCGTGCCAGTTGCCCCAATTTAAGTGCGGCCTCAATGCTGATATTTTCGTTGAGCAAATCTAATGAGCGTTCGCGATTTGCGTCAAAATTAACAATATCACCTAATACAAAACGATAAGAATTAACTTTGTCTTGGGTATATCGTGCTAAAAAAGCCAATGCTCCAATCGTAAAATAGCCTGTCACAATAGACATTTGCCCTTTGGCTGTATGGTCTGTAATCCACTCATGGACTTTCTTATTTTGATTTTCGTTGTCTAAGAGCATACAATGGGACTGTGATGAACAAAAACATTTTTTCAAATATAGGCAATCTTGAAACCAACCCCGTTCCAATATTTTAGTTAAATTAGCAGTAATTCAAAATCAAGTTTCCTTTTTAAAAGAAAGCCGTTACGCCATTAGTTTATGTCATACTTCAACATAGATTCCATCAAAGAGCGCACATTCGATGCCATTGTGATTGGCACAGGTATCAGCGGCGGTTGGGCCGTCAAAGAACTGACCGGTAAGGGCATACGGACGCTCGTATTGGAACGCGGACGCGATGTAAAACACATAACTGATTATCCCACGGCGATGAAAAATCCGTGGGAGTTTCCTCATTTAGGAGAGGTCCCGTTGGAATTAAAACAAAAAAGTCCTGCTTCGAGTGGGCATTATATTTTTAAAGAGCCGACGCTTCACTTTGTGGTCAAAGATTACGAACATCCCTTTGTGCAGGAAAAACCCTTTTCCTGGATGCGTGGCTATCAGGTAGGCGGACGCTCGCTGCTGTGGGCGCGTCAAACGCAGCGTTGGTCTGACTTTGATTTTGAAGGCCCGGCCCGCGACGGTTTTGCGGTCGATTGGCCCATTCGCTACGCAGATATTGCGCCTTGGTACAGTTACGTGGAGAAATTTGCGGGGATTTCGGGCAACAAAGACGGTCTGCCTAATCTGCCCGACGGAGAATTTTTACCCCCGCACGAAATGAGTTGTGTTGAAAAACACTTCAGCCAGCAAGTAGCTAAAAACTACAAAGACCGAAACATCATCATCGGGCGCTCGGCCAACCTCACCGAACCGAAGCCGATTCACTACCAACAGGGACGCGCCAAGTGCCAAAATCGGACGCTTTGTGAGCGCGGATGTCCGTACGGGGGCTATTTCAGCACGAATGCGTCCACCTTGCCATGGGCTGACAAAACGGGCAAAATGACCCTGAAACCGCATTCGGTCGTGCATTCAATTATTTACAATGAACAAAAAAAGAAGGCAACGGGCGTGCGTGTCGTAGATGCCAACACGAAGGAAATGACGGAATACTACGCCAAAATCATTTTCTTAAACGCCTCGGCGCTCAATTCCAATTTGATTTTGCTTAATTCTACCTCCAATCGTTTTCCTACCGGTTTTGGAAACGACAGCGGCGTGTTGGGAAAATACATTGGCTTTCACAATTACCGCGGGCGGGTCTCCGCCGAGTACGATGGATTTCACGATACCACCACCGAAGGCAAGCGTCCTAATGGCAGTTACGTACCGCGTTTTCGGAACGTTTATAAACAGGAAACTGACTTTTTGCGAGGTTATGCCGCTTCGATGGGGTCGTCAAAAATGGGCAATCCGACCGACGGATTGTTTGGGGAAGATCTCAAAGAACAACTGGCCAAACCTTCCGAAGAAGGCTGGAATATCAGTGCCAATATGATGGGGGAAGTCGTCACTAAAGAAAGCAATTTCGTGCGCCTTGACCCGAACCTGAAAGACGATTGGGGAATTCCGCAACTGCGGATGTCGGTCGATTTTGATGACAATGACCTAAAAATGGTGAAGGATTTTTACGAGCAGTTTTCGGAAATGTTCACCAAAGCCAGTTTTATCCATATCAAAACTGCTGATACCAAACGCGTACCCGGCAACGAAAACCACGAAATGGGCGGCATCCGGATGGGAAAAGACCCAAAAACGTCGATGCTCAATAAATGGAATCAAATGCACGCCTGTAAAAATGTATTCGTCACCGACGGCGGCTGTATGACCTCCACTTCCACCCAAAATCCATCGCTGACCTACATGGCTCTCACAGCGAGGGCGGTAGACTATGCCGTGAAGGAAATGCGGAAGGGGAATATATAAATGCGTTTGCAACGCGCTTTCCCGGCGTTCGCGTTGCAAACGCAAACGAGCGAAAAAAAACTCAATATCCATGGCTGGTATCGAGTTAGAAATCACACCTAAGACATCAGTTCAAAATATATATGTTAGTAAACGGAATACATATCAATGGTGAAGAAGTGGAATATGCTGTCGGTGACAGAAGGTATACTATTTTGGTATTACTTGACGGCACACAGTTTAGATCATCACGAAATTTGGAAAAAATCTGCGAACGATTGGGCTTATTGCGTACTCACAAATCAAGTGCCGTTAATCCCACCTATATTTCTGGGTTTTCGGAGGATGGGGTTCAAATGCAATCCGGATTTACAGCACAAATTTCGCGAAGACGAAAAATCGAAATCTTAGGGCCTCCCAAAAAATCACCGAAAAGAAAAGCTGTCCAACAGGTTTCGCTTTCACAGACTTGAGCCTTTTACCGCTTTTTATTATAAAAAAATACCCCGCATCATTGACGTAGGGCATTTTAAACATTACAATAATCTAAACATTATAGATAATCGTATTTAACTTGGCTATTAGAAATTCCTTCTTAATGCTCTATAAAGTATTTATACCTTATTTGGATACTTGATTTTATGGGTAAACTCTTCTAAACTGTCAGTACCTCGTATGTCAATGCGTTGAATCTCGAAAGGTCTGGAAAGCGGCCAACGATTTATTCCGTTCCCAATGCGAAACGCGTATTTGATTCCGTACCTTGACAGAATCCGCTGCATTTTAATTCTGTCCGCTCTCTTTTTTGGGCGACCACCGTAGGGATAGGCAAAAGCAGAACTGTACAATAAATGATTGTCTTCAAAGAACTGAATGTTTTTCTGCAAGTCTTCCTGAATAAACTCATTGGAAACTGTTCCGTAATGGCGATGCGTATGAGAGTGCAGGCCCAATTCAAAAACCGTACTGTCTAAGTTGCGAAGTTGCTCTGCCGATAGGATGGGTTCCGACTTTATATCCCATAAACTCGTTTTACCTGCATAAGCCGTAGGTACAAAAACAGTAGCGCGGGCATCGTATTGTTTTAAGAGAGGATAGGCATTTCCAAGCGTACTGAGATAAGCATCATCAAAAGTTAATAGAACAGCCTTTTTAGGAAGAACCCGATGGCTAAAGTATTGGGCGATGGAAACAAAGGTAAATCCTTCCTTTTGCAGATAATTCAAATGCTCTTCTAATTGACCGGGCGTAACCGTCAAAAAATCCTGTTGACGAGTTTCTACTTTGTGATACATCAGTACCCGAAGCTTTCCCTGTTTTTTACAAAACAAAAAAGTAAAAAATATACCGAACAGTATTCCACCGCCAATAAGTACCATGAAGAACGCGAACACACTTTAATTTTAAAACATCTTAACTAATCAACTGATAATAAACAACTTATTAAAAAAGGTGTGTAAACGACCTCAAATGATGTAACCACAGTCTTTAGTGGCTTCAATGGCTGCCCGAAGTTAACAATTTATCCCTGAAATACGTACCCGAAAAAGTAGATTAATTCTATTTTTACAAAGTCTATAAAGCTAATCCATAGAAGGATAAAGAGGTTTTCAGCAAGCATGAATAGAGTAGGATAGTTTCGATATTAATAGGTCGATAGATGGTAGATGCCAATGGTAAATCAGTGACGGGGTTTTATAAAGAAAGAACCCAAAATACGATTACGGCTATTAAATTGTTACCCAAATAGTAAACCAAAAAATTTTAGCTAACCATTTTCTGCCATCGTCTGTACAGATAGGGATAATGGCAGAAGACGGAATTTCTGGAAAGCCCGCCATCAGACAGGATCTATTAGTGGGAGAATCACAAAAGTATTGAGAAAGCGATTCTGAGGAATTTTCATAAAACCACGGTTTTAATCATTCTTCGCTCCTTTCAAAATCCATTTTTGAACTACTACTAATTGGCAATCCGTTAATTTTCCAATGGGAGGCATAGGTGAATAACCCTGTTGCGAACTCATCGTACCAAAAAGCCGCTGATTATCCACGTAGATTTTTACGCCCGTATAACTGTCTAAAAGAACACTTCCTGAGGCAGCACCTGTTTTATGGCAACCGACACAGTAGGTATCCAGCATAGGCCTCACTGATTTTGAGAAGGTTACGTTGGCCGTGTCCACACTTACGTTACAAATGGTTTCCTTTGCTCCCTGTTGAATCCACTTCAGAAACAAATCGGTTTGGGCTTTGGAGAGCGGTGCCGACGGGGGCATTCGGTCTTCTCCGGTATCCATCATGACTTGATATAACCTGCTACTGAGTGGCTTTCCGGTATTAATACCCTTGCTTGTGATGGTTTTGTAACTCGTTAGCTCATAGCCGTCGGCACGGCTTTTGGCATCGTGGCAGCCACTCGTAGCGCAATTGCTCACAATCAGTGGAAGGATTTGAGTGTTAAAACAAACTTGGTCACCGGTCGTTGTGTTTGGCGTAATTGTACAGGCAAGGGTGACGCCCGTGGCAGTATTCGTACCATTGGCGGGATTCGTTGGGTCGTTCGTGTTTGACGTAGTTCCGGGGGTGGGTTTTTCGTAAAGGCAGGAAACAAGCATCCCGATTAGACCAATAAAGAGGAAGTAGTGAAGGGTTTTCATTGTTTTATTTTTTTGCAGTAAAGACAAAACGATTTTTGACGGTAAGTGACTCGGCGATTTTAGCTATCACCAAGGTCGGAATTTCTATTTTATGGTCAATGAGTTTTACGTCGAAGTTACAAATAAAAGTTAATTGGTCTTTTCCAACGGTCAGTTTTCCCTTGAGGATTCGTTCCTGTTTTACCCCGTGCATTTCTAAAATGCCTTTGGCCGACACATCATATACCCCTTCTTTTTTGAAATCAATCACTTCCTGAATCTTTCCTTTAAATGTCGAGTTGGGATATTTTTCAGATTCCATGTAGTTCTCATTGAAGTGCTCCTCCATGAGTTTATTGGGGAAGTGAAACGCCACGTTTTGAATCTTCACCGCTACTTCCGAAGTGGCGATATTGATAATGGCGGCTACCTGTTTATTAAGCGCGGAGATATTTTCCAAAGGAGTTTCGGAAAAAAAGCTTGTTTCACCCGCCTGCGTAATGAACAATTGAGATTGTGCCTGAAAAGCAATAAAGTATAGGGTAATCAATGGAATAACAAATCGTACTTTCATGATTGTTTGATTTTTGGGAATAAAATTATTTGTTTGTTTTCCTCGCACTTTTGTCAAAGCTAAAGACCCTTGAGATGTTGAATCCGTAGAAAATATCGCCGTTTTGCCACGTACCTTCGGTTTGGCCGATGAGGTATTTTTCGCTCATTCCCTTTGAATTGGTAAAGTGCAGTTGAAACACGTGCCCACCCGTTTCGATGTCGAAACCAATGGAAAGGGCATTTTTAAACTGCGGATCGCGCAGAGAAATCCCACCCACGGTGGTAGGTGTGTAGTAATATTCTACGTTGAAAGACGTACGTCGAGTGAGTTTGAAGCGTCCGCCCATTCCCAAACTGTATAAGGTATTGGCGTCGTTTTCGGTTTCGACTTTGTTGCGGTGAAGGATTGAAGGAGTAAGCTGTAAAGAAACCCGCTCGCCAAATTTTCGGGCAATCAACAACTGACCACAGTACGTTTGGCGTTCTAAATTATTGAAAAAACGGGCACTGGGCTGAGATGGCAAGGTATTGGTATAAGCTGCCGCCAACAATGCCACGGTGACGGGCATTAGTTTGGCTCCGGATGATTGCCGTAACAATTTGTATTTGGCGTAATAATCGTAGGTTTTTTGGTAACTGTTGCGTCCCACACCGACGGTGAGGCGGTCGGTAAGGCCAAATTCAAATCCCAAACGGATTTGGGATTGATCCAGACCAAACAATTGCTGATAGCCCGAATTCACCGCGCCGAACCGGTGCGAAATTCTAAAATCAAGGTGTTTGGCGGCAACGGTCTCAATCGAATGCCCCGATACAATTCGGGTTGATTTGAACGTAGCCGAGGCATAGCTTATAACGGGCTTTTGTATTTTATTAAGTTCATCCAACAAGTCATCCTGAGCTTGCGAGATAGTAGAAATAAAACTGATACATAAAAGGAAGAGATATTTTTTCATTGGGATGGTGTTATGAAGTGTCAGGCATTTTTTCCTGACACAATAAAAGAAGAGTTAAGCCGCTTTGATGGTAAGGGTGGTTCCGCTTAGTACGGTTGGATAAACCGTCAGTCCTTTTTTACCTTCAGTATTCAGTCCTTTACCCGTGTTGTCAAAACGAGCCCCGTGGGCCGTGCAATAAAACTCTCCTGATCTATACGTGATTTCACGCTGTTGTTGGTGACTACAAATGAGCGTTACGGCCACATAAATATCTGTACCGGTACGAGCTACCACTACGTATTGAGAAGAAAGCACTACATAACCGTTAGCCGATTTAAGAGCAGCATATTTAGGGTCGGTAAGATCAAGGATAATGTCTCCCGCTAAGGGCGTGACGCCCGAATCATTTTGGCAACTTGTCAGGCTGTTTCTGGCACAATAGACGGCCACCAGGGCAGCCCCTTTTAATCCTAAATTCTTCAAAAATGCATTACGGTTGATTTTCTCTTGGTTAGTCATTTTCAATGTTTGTTAAAGTGCTGTTTTGTGGTTCGTCAGCAAGACGGTATTTTCAATAAAATGGTGGGGTGAAGCACAAAAAAAGTGCCGAATAGCTTTGCCGGCACTTTCAAAAGTTATGAATGACATCAATCAATCGCTTTCTCTTTCCGAATTTTCAGTAGGGTTTGTTGGGTTACTGCTAATTTCAGTATGCCTGATCTGTCCTCCCAGATAGCCTGTTCGGGCAATTAAACCAAAACTTACCAGTGAAATCAAAAAAGTAATGATTGCCACGGGTCGGGTGAGCGGTGATTTTTTAACCGTCAAAAACAGTCCAATAAGTGCAAAAACACCTAATGCAATCAAAGCTATCAATGAAATTAAGGCAAAATCTTCGTGTTGCTTTATGGTAGATTCAACAACGCCCTGTATGTTTTCAACTGTTTCTTCTGCCGCCTCTCCTGTCAAATAAGCGATACCAGCTCCAATCGAAGAGATAATAAAAAGAATATAGGCGGCTGTTTTTGTTTGATCACTTTTAGTCCACAGACCGTAGGCTAAAACAAGTCCGCCGAACAGGGAACCGAATATCGGAAGGTGCGTAATCAAAAGATGCAGGTGGGTCTGGTTTATCATTATTCGAATTTGATAAATTTTATCCGGTCAGTTAAAGAAAAGTCGCAATGCTTTGGTGCCGTTGAGTAGGTATTCCCGCAGACTGGACAAACAAAATAAGTAGAAGGCATACTATTCAACGTATTGCTGTTAATATCCCCTAAGACCTGTTCAAAAAAGAACTTATGTTTCTTTTCCGTTTTCAGGGCATACGTAAGACTTAGAGAGGCAATCTCATTACCAGCCGTTTCGGCTGTTTTTAAGAATTCGGGATACATAGCAGTTGCTTCGTACGCTTCTCCTTCTATGTCATCGTGCAGGTTTTCCTTGGTTGTTTTTACGGTAAATTCGGGTTTGATGGAGGGCACCGTTGCTCCCGCGTCCTCTATCACCACCTTATGATTCATTGAATGAATATTTTCAGCCGCTGAAACAGCATTATAAAGCAAGGCAATTTTATGATACCCCTCTTCCTCTGCCTTTTTGGAAAAAGCAGCGTATTTAGCAACGGCGGTCACCTCCCCTTTATAAGCAGATTGCATGTTTTCAATGGTCTTGGCTTCTGCCTCCATGTGTTGTTTTGTAGTCATTGTGTCAGTTGTTGTTTTTTTGTTCTCGCAAGACACCATCAAAACAATGGAGGAGGCGAATAATAAACTATAGGCGTTGAAGAGCTTTTTCATTGGGACTGTCGGTTAGAATTTTTGACAGTTCAAAGTTGATACCTTTCTTTCTTTAAAGCATTACACAATGCTTGAGCATTGTTACAACATTCACACATGACAGAGGTCTCTGTTTTCACCTATAAACTTAATGGTGGGGTTAGCACCGCCACTGGCGTTAAAAGGTGGGGTAAAGCACAAAAAAAGTGTCGGAGATGATTGTCCGACACTTTCAAACACTGGAAACCTGTTATTTTTGCCTTTGCAGGTGTTTTTCACCTGCAAACTTGTTGGCGGTGAAGACACCGCTAATGGCTTTAACCACTAGAATCTCGACCTCCATAAGTCCGTGCTACGCAAACCCAGAGGCCTATCTCGACATCAACGTTCCAAACCTTTTCAGCATTGTAAAATTTATAGCTGGCGTTGTAGATTTTAGCGATGGCTGTTTACAAGGTCTCAAAATAGTCCCTGAGACGTTTTACAACATCAAGGGCTTCGCTGATTTCTTCGTGATAGTTAGGCTGGGTAGAATCATGAGCATTCGTATTTAAATTAAAATCAACGATTACATTAACTTTATCAATCAACCATGTGGCCTCATCTTGATTTCTATGTTGTTCTTCAAGTAGTCGAACAAATGCCATTTTAAAACCTCTGAGTTTTTGTTTTTCCTCTCGATTCAGAATTGCATCAGATTCAAAATCGGTTCCTAATCTTTGAATATAATTTAGAGGTATTTTTGTGAATTTATTAAATCTTCGCCGATGTTCTTCTGTAATTTTCTCCCTTGCTTTAGCAATCAAATTAGACAAGGTTTGATATTGACTTTCAGCCTGTAAATGTGTGTTAAAGTAGCTCTTCAGAATAAATTCTATTTCTTTTCTTAAATGCAACGCTGCATCATCAAATCTTGACTCATCAAAATATTCTTTTGCTCTTTCAAAATGGCTTTTTTGGGGAAGAAGCACTGGTGCTTGCTGCCCATTTTCATCTCTGTGAAGTTCAAAGTACTTCCATTCGGTGGCGGTAGTAAAACGTTTGAGTAGATTGAAAAAGCCTTTGTCGTGCGTCAAGATGATTTTTTAGTAGTCATCGAAAAAAGCCAATGCGGGGTTATTATCTACATTGAGTAGCATTTTTATTACTTTATGACGATTGCTCATGTCGAGGCTTATCAGTAAATCGTCTAAACATAGCACCCTAAAATCAATGTTTTCTCGGGGTGGACGTGTTCGTAAGGCCCCAATCCGAATCGCCAATGCAATGCGGGTAAGTTGTGCTTTATTGAGAAACGATTGTGGACGATGGTTTTCTATCCATTGCTGGGTTTGAGCATCATACATACTTACCCAAAGTTTGATTTCAGCCCCTTGCGGAATTTTGTTGTTGGTTAATGCATCGTTTTTCTCCCGCACCCAACGCTCATCAATGGTAGTTTTGTATTTCAAAAGGAGTTTCAGAAAATCCTTCCCCTCATAAAAATGGGCTTTTAAAAAGTCATTGGCGTTATTTTCTATTTGAGTAATGAAAGATAAAATTTCGTTGTTGATTGTTTCCAGTTTTAATTGGAATTGTTCTTGAATTATGTCGTTTTCTATTAGAACTTCATCTGGGCTTTCTTCTGGGCCATTTTCCGCTATATCACCAGCAATTACTACTGTTTCATCTGAAATAAATGTATTCACATTCCCTTGATTTTCTTGAATTAAGGGTAGTTCCAAGTTCTCCATTTGCTCCCGATAGCTCTTACCGTTTTCCTCAAAATACGGAAATACATCCCGCCAAAATACCTCCCACAGGTTTACTTCTTGCTTGTGCGTGACGTTGTAGAAGTTTTGCAACAGTTTGTAGTTGATAAAATCAGAGGCTAAATTGGCTTTTTGAAGTACTGCATCGCCGATGGTGTTGATGAGGGCGGGCGATATGGTCTTAATGGTTTTTGTACCGTCGTCTTCCACGTAGGTCATTTCAACCAGTACGTCTTGGTCAGTTGGTGCAAAAACGTTTTTCAAACTTCGGAAGGTTGCAGGGTTTTGCTCCTCGAAATGCTGAAAATAGGCTTGCAGTTGGGCATCGGTTTTGCCACTACTTTGCAAAAAAGTGTATAAAGCCCAATAGAGCGAACTTTTGCCGCTTCCATTGTTACCGTAGAGCAGGACATTTTTGCCGCCAAACTCAAACGTTTGGTCCCTAAACGCCTTGAAATTTTTCACTACCAAGCGGTCTATTTTTTTCATACATTCAGAATGTGGGCTATGGTATGAGGGCTTTCGATGGCCATGAGTTTGAGACGATTTCTGACTTGGCTATCGGGCTGTTGCCACTGCTGATACACCTGCAAAATGGTTTGCGGCTGCCCGTCATAGGGCTTGATTTCGGTAGCGACAAAGGGCAAGATGTCAATACGCTTGGCTTTCATTTCTTCGCCAAAATACAACTCAAACACACAGCCGTCTATGACTTGCCGCAGGTATTGAGCCACGGCACCATTGCCAATGCTCGGGTGAACCTGAGGGTGTGCCGTATCGGTGAGGTAGATGACGTATTTTACCAAGTGCGCAATGGCTTCTTGATATTGCACACTCACAGCCAAGGGGATGGGAAATGGGTTGAGGTAATTACTTTTAAAACGTCGAGCATCGCCTTGAAGGGTATCGCCCGTGTTTTTCAAAAACCACCACATTACAGCACTGTTGGCAATGGCCAAAAGGTATTCGTAACTCGCTGAAATATTTTCTTTTTTGACCCAACTATACACCGTAGTAGCATGATAAAAGTTACCTTCATTGAGCGTCACGTTGGGGTGTGTGGTGCAGATTTCCATGCTCGAAAGCTTGGGTTGCTCAAACTTGACAAGGTTTTTGGGATAAATATACTCGTACCAATGGGGCATTTTGGCCGCCTTCCCGCTTTCTCGCGCTTTAAAAATGGCTTCTTGCTCCATGATGTATTGGAACGTATAGGGATAATTGTCCTCAAAGGTTTTGAGGGGTACTACCGCAGCTTTTTTGTTTTGTACTTGATACGGAAAAAAGACGTAATTATCGGTGTGTAAAGGGGCATAGCGTTGTACATCGCGCCCGCGCAGCATGGGCTTAAAAAACGTCTTTTCTACTTGCCACACTCGGTCACTGAGTTTGTTTTTGCCGTATAAATATCCTTCATCCTCTCGTTCCACTTCAATCAAAAATAGATTGTCGTTGCTTGTCTGTAAACCGACAAAAATTTCAAATAAATCCTCTATTTTATTCGGATGCTGATATATCTTTTCAAAGATTTGGTATTCTTCGGCGGTTCTGAAAAATATCCATTGGTTGCCTCCGTAGGCTTTGGCGGCACGGTCGAGGGTTTCGTAGCTGATAAATTCGTAGCGAGATTCGTCGTTGAGGTGTTGGATAAAATTGGTTCGGTGGGCAAATTTTTGGAGTTTAAAACCTGCATTGGCTTATTTAGAAAAAAAAGCAATGCAAACGTAGGTATCGGCATCGTTAAAGACCCGATTGGCTCCAAA
>NZ_JAIXST010000242.1 GCF_027484545.1 Runella sp.
ATGGAGCACAGCAAGTTTTAAATCTGAGAACAAAAAACCTTAGTAATCAATGGGATGAGGTAATTCAATTGGTCAGAATGGCCGCTTAGGAAGCAATCCTGCATACATTCGTACACCCCAATGAAACGATAATCCAGCGAAATTTAGAATTTTGGCTAACTTGCACGACTTTTTTTTGGTAATTGGCCTCAAAGGTACGAGTTCCAACCCAAAACCTCGCACCTGTAACGACTTTTGCAAGTCTATAATGGCACTTTGCCCAACACTATGGTGCTTTTGTTAAGTAGCTAATTTGACAATTTAAAATCGACAATTCGTATGTCTCTTCCCAACGAAACAGAAAACCCTTGGCAAACTCTTAAAAGCCAAGTAGTGTATGACAATAAATGGATACAGGTACGGCATGAAGACGTAATTAATCCGAGTGGAGGCTCGGGGATTTATGGGGTGGTTCATTACAAAAATAAAGCCATTGGTGTGATTCCCATTGACGATGAAGGATTTACGTATTTGGTCGGACAGTATCGCTATCCTTTGAATGAATACTCGTGGGAAATACCCGAAGGGGGTGGTCCCATGGACGAAGACCCTATCGAAGGAGCCAAGCGTGAATTGTTGGAAGAAACGGGGCTGATTGCTTCTGAATGGACTAAAATTGCCCGCGTTCACCTTTCTAATTCCGTCGGCGACGAAGAGGGGTTTCTGTACGTAGCTGAAGGTCTTACCCAAGTACAGGCCCAACCCGAAGATACCGAACAGCTCCATGTTCGTCGGATTCTGCTTACCGAGGCCATTGAAATGGTAATGCGCTCTGAAATCACTGATTCGCTCAGTGTGATGGGGCTTTTGAAAGTAGCCCGTTTGCGAGGAATTTAATTTTGAATACCGTTACCGTTATTGGTTATCAGTTAGCTGTTATCAGGTAACCGTTATTAGTTACTATAACCAACACAAATAGAAATAACAGATATACGGAAAACGGATACACAGATAACTGATACACAAAAAATGTTTTTAGCTGCTTTATACGGATTAATTGCGGGCATTTTGCTTTGCCTCACCTTCGGAACGGTCTTTTTTTCATTGATTCAAACCAGCGTAGAGCGGGGGTATCGCAGTGGCATTCAGATTTCGTTGGGTGTCGTAGCCAGCGACGCTTTTTTCTGTTTTACAGCTATTTTCGGTACTTCTTTTCTGCCTCGAATCGAACATTTTAATCAATGGATTGGAGCGGCTGGGATTGTTTTTTTGGCTATTTTGGGTATTAAAAACTTTATGAAAGTTCCGACCATTAAAGTTAAGCAATATGATGATGACCGCAGCCGGCGATTTGAGAACTTTAAGTATTTCCTAAAAGGTCTTGCCCTTAATGCACTCAATCCTGTTAATTTTATGTCATGGGCTGCTATTGCGGCCTATTTACGTACGAAAGGCCGCTATGATCTCAATGAAATGATTTTGTTTTTTGGAATGAGTCTCATTGGCGTATTTATAACACAGTCTGCTTTAGCGATTTATGCGCATCGGTTACGTAGCTTACTTACTATCCGGGTCATGCGTTACATCAATATTCTCACAGGAGTTGTTTTTCTGGTAGTAGCTGGGAAACTATTGTGGGAGCAGTTTTTGAAGTAAGTCATATTAAAATCATGCAAAGTCGCTAAGGAGCAAAGAGTCAAACTATCTTTCTTTCAACCACGCCGTCATTACTCCTAATGCTTCGGGTGAAAAGGTTTCTTCTAACATTCCGTATTCTGCTACGGTGCATTTTTGGCATTTTTGAAAAAGGTGATTTAGGTCGGGTAATTCCAGGATTTTGAAGTGTTTGTTTCCTGCGGCGGTCAATCCTTTTTCAAACCCTGCTAAATTAGGTTTAGAAGCTACTTGAAGGTCTTTACTGCCGTTGAGTGCCAACACAGGGATTTTAATTTGAGAAAGAATAGGCTGTGGGTCATATTTTAGAAAGTAACGATACCACTTTGAATTAATAACCCCAAATTGCCCCGTAATACCCTTTCTTCCCTGTTCACTTTTGTAGCCCATTTGTCCAAGCACGGCATCCGGTTGAGCTTTGAGCCAGTTGTCAAAAGCCAATTGTAAACTGTCTTTAATATCACCTTCTAACGGTAAGCGTTCGGCTACATTATAGAGGGTTTCATTCAGCGAGCGTACATGGCTTCGATAGGTTTCATTGGTGCCTGATTTTTTCAGAATATCGTCACTTTGTTGAAGCAGCAGTTCTTTACCGCCTATCCCTAAACCCGCCAATGAAATAATAAATACCACATCTTTTGTCTGCAAAGCCGCCATAGGAGCAATCATCCCGCCTTCGCTGTGCCCGATGAGACCTAATTTTTTCCTGTTGACCTCTTTACGGTTTTTTAAATATTTTACCGCTGCCAGCACATCCTGAGCATAATCGACAGAGGTGCTTACTGTTCCTGTGGTTTCTCCAACCCCTCGGTCGTCCACGCGCAAAACAGCAAATCCATTTCGACTCAAATGGTCAGCAATGACCCAAAAAGATTTATGGCCAAAGAGGGTCTCATCGCGATCCTGCTGTCCTGAGCCTGTAATCAAAACTATCGTTGTAAAAGGGCCTTTGCCGTTGGGGAAAGTCAGTGTACCGCCAAAAGAAATGCTTTGATTGTCATTGGTAAATTTAACGTTTTCAACTACATACGGAAACGGTGCCTGTGGTTGTTGCGGCCGTTTTAGAAAGGATAACGTTTCAACTTTAGTGAGTTTTAAAGCCGAAGAAAAACCGTTTTGTTTCCATTGTCCTGTGAATGTTTCAGCGTCTAATTTTCCGCTTAGTACTGAGTTAAATTCTTTTAAATCCGCAATCAAGCTGTCATTCCTGAAAATAGGTGCTTTGAGAGCGTATTCAAAAAGTCCCTGCTCCGGAATATAAATCGCGGCTTGTTGCTTTTGAGCATCCGTTTTTAACCCAAATTTCAAAGTACCCAGAATACCTTCGTAATAGGTTTGACTAAAACCCGAGACAGAAATCAACAGGCTGAAAAGGAGTAGACTATGCTTTTTCATTTTTTTCTTTTTGATATACTCGGTACGAATAGACTAATATCCAGACTGTTGAGCTTAAAATAAGCCCCATTGCCCACACAATTTTCCACGAAGTGGGTAACCATACAACCCCTAAGGCACCGATGATTCCAATCGCAAAATAAAGTTTAGCACCCATTTGGTGTGTTTTGCGCCACACGGTTTCGCTTTCCAAAGTCCATGGCGTACGAATCCCGATGAAGTAATTGGATTTGATGTTATTGAGATAATTTCCGATTCCTGCAAACAACAGAAACACTCCTACAAATACTATGTTATTGAAAACTTCCCCCGATAATTGGGTTAGGGTCGATTGGATGATTAATACTTGAGTTGCCCCTAAAAACAGCAACACTAATAGTATTAATTTGGAATAATGATCTGACAGTTTCGTTTGGCTGAGGCGGGGGTCCAACTGAGGTAAATAGCGTAAGAAAAAGTAGATACCGATGGAAACCGCACTCAAGATGATTAACGTCCATTTGGAGCCATAGTCATTCGGCTTGCCATCAATCCCGAAATGAGTCGGAATTGTCTCGGGCAATTGATTCCACATGAGTGCCAAATAAATCAAAGGAGTAACAATAATGCCCCACATCAGATAATCAAGGGTCTTTTTCATTGTTTTTTAAGGGTAAATATCCAGGATAATAATTCGTCTAAAACAGTGGTATTGAGGGTGTAATAAATAAATTGACCTCGTTTGTCGGCACTGACAAGTTCGGCTTGTTTGAGCAAATCCAAATGATGCGAAATGCTCGGTTTGGTCATCTCAAATCGGTCGGCGATTTCACCGGCGGTAAGGTCTCCTTCCCGCAAAATTTCCAGAATTTGCCTTCGGGTAGGGTCGTTGAGTGCGCGGAAGAGAATATTCATCCGTTTAAGTATTTAGACAAATATCTAAATACTTTTTTGTTTGTTTCAATTATTTTGTTTTAATTGGTTAAAAACGAGTGCTGAAAGGAGGATTATTAATTATTTTTAACAATCAAATTGCACTAATCTTTTTAAGACGGCGTTATTTCGGGCGAGTAAGTCATTACTTTATCTGACCATGAAACGATTACGATACCTTCTTGGAGTTTTTACATTGATTTCTTTGGGAACTTATGCCCAGAAGATTACTACGTTGAGTCCAACTGTGGAACAGCAGTCGCAGCCTGATGTGACACTTAATAAAGTTGAACTGACGGCAGATTATACCATTCTACATTTTACCTTTGAATTTTCGCGTCGTCGTCAATCCTTGCAGGATTTGATTTTGGGACAAAGTAGTAGAGACCAATTTATTGAGGTTGACCCCAAATGCCGTTTGTATGAATCTGGAAATGAGGGACGTAGATATAGATTTATTAAAGCGGTAGGAATTCCGGTAGCTCCACAAAAACAAACTGTTTATCCAGGTGATATTGTGAAGTTTTCGGTTTACTTTGAGCGGTTAGAGCCCGGTGTCGAGGAGTTTGAAATGTTTGAAGGAAAGGATTTTGGAGATAAAAGGTTTTGGAACTTTTACGGAGTTCACATTCGTAACCCTAAGCGCCCGGTACAAAAACCAAAACCTGAGCCAAAAAAAGAAGAGCCTCCCGTTGTAACTGAAACGCCCAAAGTGGAACCCACGGTGCCGCCTTTGGAGCAAAAAACGGAGCCTGCTGCCCCTGCACTCATCACAGTGCGCGGTACGGTAATTGATGCTAAAACTCAAAAGCCGATTCCTGCCAAAATCAGCTACATTGTACCGAGTGAAAACAATGGCTTGGATTCGATGCAGTTGTCCGCCTCTTCGGGCAAATTCAAACTTACGCTGGATGCCGGCAATAAATACGCTTATGTGGCAAGTGCCAAAGGTTATTTTCCCGTAAGCGGTGCTTTTGACCTTACCCAAGCCAAAGGCGGGCAGGAGATAAACAGCGAAATTATGCTGAATTCGGTGGCGGTAGGCGAAGCCATTACGCTCAACAATATTTATTTTGACACCGGCAAATTTGACCTGTTGTCTGCTTCGTCAGCGGAGTTAGACCGCCTGACGGAACTCATGCGTGACAACCCGGCGATGGAAATCAGAGTGGAAGGTCACACCGATAACTTAGGAGATTTTGACAAAAACGTAGAACTTTCCCAAAACCGAGCCAGTGCAGTAAAAAAATATTTAATTGTGAAAGGCATTGATTCTGCCCGAATTGAGGCAAAAGGCTTAGGTTCGACCCGTCCCGTTACCAAAGGGGCTTCCGAAAGCGAACGCCGACGCAACCGACGGGTAGAATTTGTCGTTATTAAGATGTAATTTTAGATGAATTGGTTAGGGGAAAACCTGAAATTTCGGGGTGATCTTAATTTAAAATTCAGAGTGCCTCAATAAAATCCCTCCATAATTTTGGAAACTTTAAATAACTTTTCTAAGTTTTCCAAAAAATAGAACATCATTATGCTGGCTGAAGAACTTATCAACCCCACCACCCCCGTTTTAAGACCGTTCGATTCGGTTGGGCAGGCTGTTGACTTGATGGATGAACACGGCATTCGCCAGTTGGCTTTGGTCGAAGATGAAGTTTATAAAGGCCTTCTCAGTGAAGACACCTTACTGAACCTGACCGACGATGAAAAACAACTCTCTGAACTCCACTTACCACCCAATCCTGTCCACGCCAATTCATTTCAACATATTTATGAAATAATGGGCATTGCCAATCATTATCAGCTGGATACTGTTCCCGTTTTGGATGAAGACAACCTCTACGCAGGTACCATTTTGGTAAGCGATATGATGGCAAAATTTGCCGATTTGCTCGGTACACAGGAAGCAGGTGCGGTTTTGGTACTGAAAATGTCCAATCGTGATTATTCCTTGACCGATATAAGCAGATTGATAGAATCCAACGATACGAAGATTATCAGCAGCTATTTTTCGGGTGCTGAATACGGGGCACTTGACGAAGCTAAATTGACTCTTAAACTCAACCGAACCGAAGTAACGGCGGTAGTGGCAACCCTCGAACGTTTTGGATACGTTATTGAAAATGTGTATGGAAATGCACCTCTCGAAAACCCCGATCGTCATCGCTTGGATTTATTGCTGCGTTATTTAGAGACCTAATCACATAAAATTTTACCTTTGCGTCCAAACATATCCTCGTAGCGATACAGATGAAAATCGCCATTCACGGACGCAGCTTTACCAAAGAAACACAGCCTTACATACAGGCCCTGTTTGATATTTTAAAACAAAGACAGATAGAATTTTCTTTCTCTGCTTCTTTTTATTCGTTTTTGCTCCAATCCGGCGTAAATCCGCATACCGAGAAAACCTATCCCCATCCTCATGATGCCCCCAATGCTGATTTTATTTTCAGTATCGGCGGCGACGGCACATTGCTGGAGTCAGTCATGCAGGCCCGTTCGCGTCAAATCCCTATTTTGGGAATCAATACGGGGCGATTAGGTTTTTTGGCGACGGTTTCACCTGCCATGGTTCAGGATTCATTAGAGGCACTTTTTTCAGGCAAATTTCAAATTGAAGATCGCACATTGGTCAGTTTAATATCTGACACGGATTTGTTTGAGGAATATAATTTTGCTCTTAATGATTTTACAATTACCAAAACTGATACTTCTTCGATGGTCACCATTCATGCCTATTTGGATGGTGAGTTTTTGAATTCGTACTGGGCTGATGGTCTAATTGTCTCCACACCAACGGGTTCCACGGGCTATTCTCTAAGTTGTGGGGGACCAGTTGTGTTGCCTGCCAACAACGTTTTTATCATCACTCCCATCAGTCCGCACAATTTGAATGTTCGTCCAATGATTATTCCGGACGGCAGCCAATTAAGCTTCCGAGTGGAAAGCCGCAGCAGTAATTTTCTGGTTTCGTTAGATTCCCGTTTTCGGATTGTAGATGAAACCGTCATGCTGACTGTAAAAAAAGAAGTATTTAAAGCCCGGCTGGTTAAGTTAAATCTGGACAATTTTGTAGAAACCCTCCGCACAAAATTACATTGGGGATTAGACGCCCGTAATTAATCTTATGGTGCGATTTTTGTTAGAGTATTCAATAAAAAGATTCATTTTTGCGTTGAAGTCAAAGTCACGCATCAATCAGTTAAGGGAATGAAATCTAAGATATTTGTCGGTACCGTGTTGTTTACGCTGCTATTGACGTACACCTCCGAAGCCCAACGCCGCCGGAAAACTCCTTTTGAACAGTATTCCACTGTCAACTTTGGTTTGGGAACGTCAAGCTATGCTGGAGATTTGGCTCCTTATCGGAGTCCGGTCAATACTATTTTTAAAATGATGCGTTGGAACGTAAATGCAAGTTATACGCGCCATTTCACACCTCATTTGGCCGCAAGGTTAGGGCTTACCTGGGCTCGTTTGGCAGGTGATGATGAATTTTATAACCGAGGTGGCAAACCATTTGATGGTGCTTACGTACGGAATTTACATTTTCGTAATGATGCCAAAGAATTGAGTTTGGTAGGAATTTTTAAACTGCGCGGGGATGGTCGCAGCCCCAATCGTCGTGCTAAGTTCAGTCCTTATCTGTTTGGCGGGCTTGCGCTCTTGGCGCATAATCCCAAAGCAAAAACACCGGATTCTCCCGCATTTGACAACAAGTGGGTATCTCTTCAGCCGTTGGGAACCGAAGGCCAAGGCCAACCGGGATATGCAAAACCGTACTCTTTGGTCACTTATGCTATTCCTTTAGGGTTAGGATTTACCTGGAAAGTAAATGACCAATGGAACATAGGTGTGGAGGGAGGTTTTCGCTTTACAGGCTCTGATTATTTGGACGATGCCAGTGGCTTTTTTCCTAATTCTGATGTCCTGAAAAATGACTTAGCTCGTGCCATGTCAAACCGAACACTGGAGCCAATTGCTGCCCGTACCGGGCGTGACCGTACAGAGACGGTACGCCGAATTGTATATCCCAATGATGCTTCCATAGATCCTTTTGCTGCCCCTTTAAATGGTTGGGGAGAAGGAGATTTTCGAGGCAATCCCGTACGTAAAGATGCGTACATGCTGTCCAGTATTACAGTAAGCTATATACTCCCAAGTAAAATCAAATGCCCTCCTATTCGTTAAATATCACTAAATAAAGGGCTAAAAATTAAGACCGGATCATTGTGAACTGCAAACTGCAAACGTATTTCATTGGCTTCCTTTTGGGAGCCTTTTCTTTAAACACAGAAGCCCAACGCATCAATATCGGTGCAGGCTTAGGAGGCTTCAACTACAAAGGCGATTTGGCTCCTGCCTTCAACCCCCGCAATTATTTACCCGGTGGCCATGCTTTCTTTCGGTATAACGTCAGCCCTTCGGTATCGTTTCGAGTAGGAGGCAATTTGGGCGTTGTAGGTGCTAAAGACAGTCGCTCTTCAGACCCTTTTAATCAGGCACGGAACGAATCTTTTCGGTCGACTATCTTTGAAGGAGATTTGATTACGGAATATAATTTTCTGAATTATTCACAAAAACGCAAAGCTAAAAATTGGACGCCTTATCTGTTTGGCGGCTTGGGATTGTTTAAATTTAAACCTCGTACAAAAACGGCCGATTACAAGACAAGTCAACTCAATATTCCATTTGGAGCAGGAGTGAAATGGGAGTTTAAACGCCCGTGGAGTTTAGAGTTTGAGTTTGGTACGCGCAAATTGTTTACGGATTATTTAGACAATTTAGGAGACAATGTTCCTCTTTCTCAAAAAACGCGCTTGGGTAACCCTACGACTAAGGATATGTATTACTATACTTCGTTTACCCTGAGTTATACATTTTACAGTATTGTGTGTCCTCCTGGTTTTTCGAATGATTTTTAATTGTTATGCAGCTGTTTTTTCACCGTTTCGATTTACGTCTCCGTCATACATTCACTATTGCGCATGATTCGCGCGATGTACAGCCTACGCTGATTGTGGAGTTGCGGGATGGGGATTGTCGTGGTTTTGGGGAGGCTACCTCCAACAAATACTACGGCATCACGATTGAGGGCATGATAGAGGAGTTGAAAACTATTCAGTTCCTGATTGAAAATCATAATTTGCAGTCTCCCGAAGCATTTTGGGAATTGGTGCATCCTTTTCTAAAAAACAATCCGTTTGCCCAATGTGCTTTGGATGAAGCCGCTAATGATGTATGGGCAAAAAAACGAGGCCAAAAATTATACGAAGCTTGGGGGCTATCGGCAGAGCAAATTCCAATTACTGACTACACCATTGGCATTGACAGCATCGAAAAAATGGTGGTAAAAATGCAGGAATTTCCCTGGCCTTTGTACAAAATCAAACTCGGCACCAACGAGGATATTGCCATTGTCAAAGAACTAAGGAAGCACACCGATGCAATTTTTAGAGTAGATGCCAACTGCGCATGGACGGCTGAACAGGCCATTGAATACAGCTACGAATTAAAAGCATTGGGCGTAGAATTTATCGAACAACCGCTTAAAGCCGACGATTGGAAAGGTATGAAACGCGTCTATGCCGAAAGTGCCTTGCCTTGTATTGCCGATGAAAGTTGCATTATAGAATCCGACGTTGCCAAATGCGCGGGTTATTTTCACGGAGTCAACGTAAAACTAACCAAATGCGGGGGCCTCACGCCCGCCCGACGCATGATTGCCGAAGCCAAAGCATTGGGGATGAAAACGATGGTGGGCTGCATGAACGAAAGCAGCGTAGGCATCTCAGCCATCGCGCATTTGCTTCCGTTGTTGGATTACGTGGACATGGACGGTACGCTCCTCATTGCCAACGACCCTGCTGTAGGGGTCACTTTTGATTTTGGTAAGGTACTTTTTGCAGATGAAAATGGGACAGGAGCAAGTCTTCTTCAAAATTAATTTTCTATTGGGTTGAATTCTACAAACTTCCACCAAATCACCCACTTACCCGACCGAACCATTGATTTGGACGGCCAGGAATATCTGTATTTTAGCGGTACTGCGTATTTAGGTCTTCCACAAAACCCTTCTTTTCAAGCGCTTATTCAGGAAGGACTGCATCAATACGGAAGTGTGTATGGCAGTTCACGGAATGGAAATCTTCAATTGAGCATTTATAAAGAAGCTGAAACTAAATTGGCAGATTGGACAGGTGCAGAAGCGGCATTGACGCTTTCTTCAGGAATGTTGGCAGGGCAAGCCGCGATTCGACAATTGATGTTGGAAGGGTACGAGTTTGTTTATTCACCGGATGTTCACCCCGCACTTTGGCATTTGCCACAGGTTGAAATTCCTAAATGCAGTTTTGAGGTTTGGAGTTTACAGTTTGGAGTTCACGGTTTACAGTCTACAGTTTACGGTTCACAATCAGAAATTGAAACCGCGCGGACGGATCCGTCGGAATCAGAAATTAGAAATCAGAATTCGAAAATCTGTCTTGTTACCAATTCTGTCGATGCGTTGCGTGGGAAATTGTATGATTTTGAATGGGTAAATGATATTCCTGAAAATATTGAATTCGTTTTATTGGTAGATGATTCGCATGGACTTGGCGTAACAGGAAGGGAAGGACAAGGTGTTTGGAAACGTATTCCGAAGCGAAAAAACGTTCGACTGATTGTGACGGCTTCTTTGGCCAAGGCGATGGGCTTGCCGGGCGGAGTAATCTTCTCTGACCCTGACAGTATTCAAAAAATTCGTAATACCGCCTATTTTGGAGGGTGTTCTCCCATAGCCCCCGATCACCTGTATGCCTATCTGCACGCTGACGCATTATACGCGAATGCTTATACGCGTTTACAGACAAATGTTCAGCAGTTTGCGGACGCGATAAAAGACATTGAGTTATTTAGCTTTACAGAAGGATACCCCGTTTTTTATACCGAGCGCGATGAATTGTACCCCTTTTTACTGGAACGCGGTATTTTTGTGTACAGCTTTTCGTACCCCAAACCTATTGATAAGGCCAATACCCGCGTAGTTATTTGTGCCTGGCATACCCCCGAAGATATTCAAAAACTGAGTACTGCCTGTCGGGATTTTGTAAAGCAGGCACGGTAGTTCTTCATTTCGCCCTTTTTCTCCAACATTTCACTCTTTCCGACTGTTGCTTCGTCGGGAAAAGGAGAGAGAGATTGTTTTCTCACCTGATATTTGGGTATTGATTCGTGATTTTAACAACACATTCTAACACCCAAATAACAACATCCATGAAAACATTTTTTATTATTCTGCACGTTGCCGTTGGTTTTTTAGCCCTTGCCGTTGGGCTTGTTCCGATGTTTTCTAAAAAAGGCAGCTCACTTCATAATACCACAGGTTTGGTGTATTATTGGTCAATGGTTATTGTTGCGGCTTCGGCAGTAGCATTGGTAGTAGTTTCACCCGTTACCGACGGTCGTTTGTTTTTAACAGGCATTGCTGTTTTTAGTTTCTACTTGTGTTTTACAGGAAGACGCTCACTTAAACAACGTGGTAGTGAACCTGTTCGCTGGTTTGATTGGAGTGTATCTGGAGCAATGGCCCTGGCCGCTGTGGCCATGGTAGTATATGGTTTTTACCATCTAAGTGCATTATGGACCAAGGGGCAATTTGAATCAATTGGCATCCTTTTCGTAGTTTTTGGATTTTTTAGCGGATCCAATGCCCGTTATGATTTTCAAAAATATCTTTATCCTGAAAAATCTAAATATGGCAATCGCGAGTGGTTTTTTATGCATATAGTGCGGATGGGCGGCTCCTACATTGCTACTTTTACGGCGTTTGCTTTGGTCAATATTCGCTATATTTTCCCCGATGCTTCCGTAGCTGTCAATATTGCTACCTGGATTATGCCCGGGGTAATCGGAGGATTGCTTATCGGAAGAGCGGTGCGCTTTTATTTGGCAAAATTTAAGATGTCGGTGCAATAAAACCGTATGCAGACATACCACTGTAAAGATTAAGCTTTATATTTGCCTAAACTGATACCAACTAAAATAGGCAATGCGCAAGGAAAAAACGGTCGATTTTCACATCAAGTGGGCTTGGCACGCTATCTCAAGGATGTACAATACCTATGCTTCCCGCCGCTACGACATGACGATGGCAATTGGCTACGTATTGCTCAATATCGACATGGAAAACGGGACACCGGCCACCAAAATAGGCCCTTCTATCGGCATGGAGCCGCGCAGTCTGACGCGCACCCTTAAAATGCTGGAAGAACGGGGTTGGATACGCCGCGAAACTGACGAAACAGATAAACGTTTTGTAAAAGTTTTCCTGACTGATGAGGGCAAAAACAAGCGTGAACTTGCCCGCGAAGGGGTTATTGCTTTTAATACCATGCTGCGCGATCAAATTCCCCTCGATAAACTGGTTATTTTCTTTGATGTCATTAAAGAAATCAATCGTTTGGTAGAAGAAGAAAATATTAAAATGAAGGCGGAAAACCTATTAAATGAAGAATTGAGCTAACTGCTTTTATTTTTTTATCCCTCAAATCTTCCCTTTTGTCCTCTTTTTTACCCACTTCGCGCTATTTATATAGCATTGCGTGAAGTGGGTTTTTACTTTTGTTCCACTTGCACCCAAAGAGTTACTCATTCGTAGCAGAATGCAAAATTACGATTGCCGTCAAGAGTTTTTGATGACTATTTTTTATTAAAATAATACAATTTATTGAAGCTCAATTATGGAAATTATTTACTTGAATTTTTTTTTAACCCTACTGACATAGGGTTGTCAGTAGGGGTGATTTAATTTGTAATAGATATAAATCAAGGCAATAGCTACATTCTAAAACTCAATTAGTTGTCTGCTTCTCGCTAAAAAACTTTGGAAACTTTGAACCATTTTTTAGTTTCCAAAGTTTCGTATTAAAAAAGTGAAATATTAAGCAGCGAAAGAGTGAGAGAGAGAATCCTTGATAAAGCACAGGAACTGTTTTTTCGATACGGAGTAAAAAGCGTAACGATGGACGATATTGCCCGCGAGCTGGGAATTTCCAAGAAGACCATTTATCAACATTTTGAAGATAAAAACGCGATGGTATTTGCAGGAGTGGAACATCATTTTGAATGCGACCGCGCCTTGGCTGAGCAAATGCAGGTAGAAGCTCCAGACCCGATTGCCGAAGTAGTAATGGCCTCCGAAATGATGCGCCAAACTATGGCAGGCATGAATCCAACCGCTATTTTTGACATCAAAAAATATTATCCCCAAGCTTGGGACCTATTTTCGAAGTATAAGAAGGAGTTTATTCTGGAGATAGTAAAGAAAAATCTGAAAAAGGGTGTTGAAATGGGACTTTATCGCCCTTCTGTCAACGTGGAAGTGATTGCACGTTTGCGACTTGAACAAATTGAAATGGGACTTGATCCTTATCTTTTTCCTTTGGGTCAATTTAACCCGTTGGATACCCAACTTGAACTCCTCGATCATTTTCTACGGGGAATTGTCACTCTTGAAGGACTTAGTTTATATGAAACATACTTAGAGAAACAGCTTTCGACGCCTATATCCCCCAAGGCTATATTCAACACCAAAAGTACCTATTAACAGCTTTTTTATTAATTTCTTAACAACAATCCAATATCAAATTTTCAACCATATATGCCACAAATTCAACGAAAATGGAAATGGCTGGTACTACTCATGCTACCACTTTTTCCGACTTACAGCCAAACACGTTATTCGCTTCAGGAAGCCATTCAGTACGGTGTGACGCACAACATTAATGTCAAGAATACGCAAGTCGATGCCCAAAGTGCTGAGTCTCGCATTGGAGAGATTCGTTCTGTAGGATTACCTCAGGTGAATGCTACGGTGAGCCTAATGGACAACCTGATAATCCAACGTGCGTTTTTGCCCGCAGCTTTTTTTGGCGGAGGCCCTAACGATGCTCCAAGAGCTGTTCAGTTTGGGGTGAAGTATTCTGGCAATACCGCTCTCCAACTCAATCAAATGATTTTTAATGCGCAATGGTTACTGGGATTGAAAGCTGCTCAAGCGTATCGTGAGCTGTCTTTAAAGAATATAACTCAGTCAAAAATTCAGGTAGCGGAAAGCGTTTCGAAAGCCTATTATAGTGTGCTTATTGCCGAAGAGAGAGCTAAATTATTGGATTTGAATATCCAACGTTTAGACAGTCTGACGCGGGAAATGAGTGCAATGAACGAAAAAGGATTTGTCGAAAAAATTGATGTGAATCGTTTGGAAGTATCGCTCAATAACCTCAAAACAGAGCGTACCAAAGTTCAAAATTTGGTGGATTTGAGTTATTACATGCTGAAATTCCAAATGGGAATGAAACTTGACGAGCAAATTCAATTGACAGATCGAATCAATGAAGCTGAAGTAGAGCGTATCGCTGCGGAAGTCAAAGGTGATGATGTCAATAGTTTCAGTTACGACCAACGTATTGACTATTCGATTCTGAAAAGTAATCTTCATTTGTCAGAAATGGACGTTGAAAACAACAAAAGAGGGTATTATCCTACGGTCTCCACTTTTGCAGGTTATGGTTACAACACAGGTCGCAACAGTTTTGGCGAAGTATTTGGGTCACCTTGGTTTAACAATGCCAATATTGGTTTAAGCGTCAATATTCCCATTTTCGATGGTTTTTCAAAAAAATATAAAATTCAGCAGGCCAGATTTACGGTTGATAAAGTAAAGCAAAGCCTGAGTTTGGTAGAACAATCCATTGATTTACAGATTCGCAGTGCCAATATCACTATTATCAATGGTTTCGAAACCCTCAAAACCCAAAAACGCAACCTTGATTTGGCGCAGGAGGTAGTTCGAGTATCAAAAATCAAGTATCAATCGGGAACGGGTTCAAATATTGAGGTCATCAATGCAGAATCAGCCTTGAAAGAATCGCAAACCAACTATTTTGCCTCACTTTATGATTTACTTTTAGCAAAAGTAGATTTGGACAAAGCAAAAGGAAAATTAGCCCCCTAACCCCCAATGGGGGAATGTGTTAATCGCTCGTTTGAAATATTAAAACAAAAAATTAAAATCTTAATCATGAGTACATTGTTAAAATATATACTAATAAAAGCCCCTATTGGGGGTTTGGGGGCTGTCCTTATTGTGTTTCTTGTAACAGCCTGTGGAGGCGAAAAACAGCCAAATACGTTGGCTGAGAAGAAAGCGGCTTTGGCCAAAATGAAAACGGATGCTAAAAGCCTAACAGAAAAAATTGCTAAGTTGGACGCTGAAATTAAGGCTGCTGACCCAAGCATGAAAGCTGCTGAAAAGGTATTGCCCGTAGTAACACAAACACTTCAGCCTCGCAGTTTTAAGAGCTTTATCGAAATTCAAGGAACCGTTGAAACCAAAAACACGGCTACTGCTACTCCGCGTATGGCCGGAACATATACAACAGTCTACGTAAAAGAAGGACAAACTGTGAAAAGCGGCCAATTACTGGCTAAGATTGACAATGCAATTCTTCGCGATCAAATTGCTGCTTTGAAGCAACAGATGGAATTGGCCAATACGGTTTACGAAAAGCAAAAGAGCCTTTGGGACCAAAAAATAGGTACTGAGATTCAGTTTTTGCAGGCTAAAAATAACAAAGAGTCATTGGAGAAAAACTTGACCGTATTGGAAACCCAAGTGGATATGTACAATGTATATGCGCCAATTAGCGGAGCGGTAGAAAAGGTAATGGCCAAAACCGGCGAAATTGCTGCCCCGGGAATGCCGTTGGCAAGCATCGTAAATTTGGGAAGCCTCAAAGCTACGGCCAACGTACCTGATACTTACCTAAGTAATATCCGTATGGGAGATATGGTGAAGGTAAAACTGCCTGATTTAAGTCGTGAAATCAATGCGCACGTAACCTTTATCAGTAAATTGGTAAACCCTGCCAACCGTACCTTCAAGATAGAAGCATCCATTCCGAGCAGCAGCGATATTAAACCTAATATGGTTTCTATATTGAATATTTCCGACATCAATAAATCAAATGCCATCGTAATCAATCAAAACTACATTCAAAGTACTGAGTTTGGAGATGTGGTGTATGTGGCTGAGATAGAAGGAAATAAGAAGGTGGCAAAAGCTCGTAAAATAAAGACGGGTGTATCTTACAACGGCGAAATCGAAATTACAGAAGGCCTTCAGGTAGGCGACTTGATCGTAACAGAAGGTTATCAGGATTTAGTAGACGGACAGGTAATCAGTTTCTAAAATCGTTAACCGTTATCTGTTAATTGTGAACTGTATCTTGTAGTTATAACAAATACGGAAAACCGCAACGGCGGAACGCATTAACAGATAACCGTCAACATAAACCACAAGGTGATGACAACCCTAAAAGACTTCGCAATTACCCGTTGGTGTTTAGAAAATAAAACCACGGTTTATCTTTTCACAGCCATTATTTCATTGGCGGGTTTGTTCGTGTATTTCACGATGCCCAAAGAGCAATTTCCTGAAATTGCCGTTCCTACGGTGATTGTTTCGACGATTTATCCCGGTGCAAGTCCTTCGGATATTGAAACGATTATTACCAAACCCATTGAAAAGCAGCTTAAAGCAGCCAGTGGGGTGACCAAAATCAAATCAAACTCTATTCAGGATTTTTCGTTGATTACGGTCGAGTTTACTACCGGACTCACAGCACAGGCTGCCAAGCAACGCGTAGCAGATGCCGTTGATAAAGCACTGGTGGATCTTCCAACTGACCGTAAGCAGGATCCTACGGTACAGGAAGTGAACTTTTCTGAATTTCCGATTATGAATATCAATTTGGCGGGTAATTATTCATTGAAAAAATTGAAAGATTATGCCGACCAATTGAAAGACGAAATCGAATCGTTGCCTGAAATTACCCGCGTGGATATTGTAGGGGCGCTTGACCGCGAAATTCAGATCAATCTTGATTTGTACAAAATGCAGGCGGCCGGGGTATCGTTTTTTGAAATTCAAAATGCGATTCAGGGCGAGAATATTAACATTTCAGGCGGTGAAATCAACGTTGATAATGTTCGCCGTAATTTACGTGTAGTAGGCGAGTTCAAGGATGCGAGCCAGTTGAACAATATCATCATTCGTTCTTCGACAGGCGCTACCTTGAAATTGTCCGAAATTGCCGAAATTAAAGACGGTTTTGCCGAAAAACAAAGCTACGCTCGTTTGGATGGGAAGACCGTAATTACCCTCAACGTTATCAAACGCGGAGGCGAAAACTTAATTACCGCTTCGGATCAAATTAAAACCATTTTGAAGAAATACGAAGAAACTAAGTTTCCGGATGGACTCAAAGTTAGCCTTACCAACGACGGATCAGAACGTACCAAGGTGGAGTTGAACGATTTGTTAAATACCGTAATTTTGGGCTTTATTTTCGTGGTTTTGGTACTGATGTTCTTTATGGGGGTACAGGACGCCATCTTTGTAGGACTTTCCGTGCCGCTTTCTACGCTGGTAGCTTTTGTATTGTTTCCCGTTATTGCGAGTGTATCAGGTATCGTTTTTACACTGAACACAATTGTACTTTTTGCCTTCTTATTGGGCCTTGGTATTGTGGTGGATGATGCCATTGTGGTCATTGAAAACGCTCACCGAGTGTATAACGATGATAAAAAGCTATCACGAAATCAGGCAATTTCTTTTGCTGCGGGCGAAGTATTTCTCCCTGTGTTGACAGGAACGCTTACTACTATTGCTCCGTTTTTGCCTCTGTTATTTTGGCCGGGGATTGTAGGTGAGTTTATGAAATTCCTGCCTTTGACGCTGATTATTACGCTGTTTGCTTCATTGTTTGTGGCGTACGTAATGAATCCGGTGTTTGCTTCATCGTCACTGAAACGTGTGGAGGAACATGCGAACGAAGATAAGTCGTTTCGCTCTATTATGAGACCGGTACTTATTTTAGCAGGACTTTCATTAGTGGGTTATCTCATAAATTTTGGAGTAGGCAACTTACTGACACTTGTAACGCTTTTGTACCTCTTTAATCATTATATACTCACTCCGCGTATCATCGTCCCGTTTCAGGAAAACGTTTTCCCACGTTTGAAAAACGGTTATCGAAAACTCATTTCGTGGGTAATTACGGGGGCACGTCCGTATGTTTTGTTTGCAGGCGTAATTGCTTTGTTTATCGGAACGATAATTCTAACTGCAATCGTACAACCTAAATCGGTATTTTTCCCTTCGGGCGACCCTGACTTTGTGTATGTGTATTGTGTAATGCCGCAGGGAACTGATGCTGCTAAGACCAACGAAGTAATGAAGCAATTGGAAGATCGCGTTTATGGCGTGATTGGAAAAGACAGCCCGATTGTTGCTTCGGTTATTACTAACATTGGTATCAACGCGGGTGATCCATTCAACCCGGATCGTACGGTGGTGCCTAATAAAGGTAAAATCACAGTAGCGTTTAAGAGCGTGGAAGAACGGATTCACTACGGGATTTCAACGGCTGATATTTTGGCGAAAGTACGTGAGAGAGTAAAAGGTATTCCGGGCGCACAAGTAACTGCCGAACCTGAAAGCAATGGACCGCCAACAGGTAAACCTGTTACTATTGAGATTGCAGGGGAGGATTTTGACAAATTGGTAAACCTCACGGCCAACGTTAAAAACGCCATTGTCAAATCAGGTATTCAGGGAATTGAAGAATTGAAGTCAGATTTGGTCTTGAACAAACCTGAAATCGTTATAGACATTGACCGGGAACAAGCGGCTCGTGAAGGTATCAGCACCGCACAAATTGCCATGCAGATTCGAGGAGCGTTGTTCGGAACCGAAGTTTCTAAATTCCGCGACGATAAAGATGATTACCCCATCATGGTTCGTTTAAAAGAAGGAGATCGCGGTCAGGTTGAGAAACTGTTGAGTATGAATGTAGTATATCGCGATATGAACTTGGGCGGGGTTTTGCGTCAGGTACCGTTGAGCACCTTGACCAAGATTCGTTATTCAACTACTTACAGTGGTATTAATCGCAAAAACCAGGAACGTGTAGTAACACTTTCCTCAGATGTATTGGGTGGATTTAATGCCAATGAAGTAAATGCTCAAATTCAGGAAGTAGTTGATGGAATTGAGATTCCGCAAGGATATAACATCCGTTTGGGCGGTGAGCAAGAGGAACAAATGAAATCAATGAAATTCTTAGGTGTGGCTTTCTTAGGAGCTATCCTGTTGATATTCTTGATTTTAGTTACTCAGTTCAACTCCATGAGCAAACCGTTTATCATCTTTTTTACCGTATTGTTTAGCTTGATTGGGGTATTGTTAGGGTTTATAATTACTGGCAAAACCATGTCTATCATCATGACGGGGGTTGGTATCTTTGCTTTGGCGGGGATTGTAATCAAAAACGGTATCCTGCTCATTGAATTCACCGAAGAGCTTCGCGGTCGGGGAATGCCGGTACGTCAGGCGCTTATCGAAGCGGGTGCGGCACGTCTTACGCCAGTATTGCTTACAGCATCAGCCTGTATCTTGGGCTTGGTTCCGTTGGCTATCGGGATGAATATCAACTTTGTCACTCTCTTTACGGAGTTCAATCCACAGTTCTTTATTGGTGGTTTTAGTGCGGTATTCTGGGGTTCATTGGCATTTACTATCATCTTCGGATTGTCATTCAGTACGTTGTTGACCCTGATTATGGTTCCTGCTATGTACTACATTGTTGAGCGTCTTAAAAACCGTTTCGGTAGTAAAGATAGTTTTGCTCAATTACATGCAGAACATGATGCTACACCTGTAGTAAGTGGTGTTGACGGAACAACTTCGACTAACGGCAACGGAGCCAAATCGAAAAAAGAAGTTACTTCGTAGCTAATACAATGAAATAGGAAAATAATTTTGAAGGTTTAGAGAAGCTTGGCCCAAAAAAGCCGTTCCATTTGGGACGGCTTTTTTACTGGATAGTGGTTAGTCTTTTAAAGTTACAGACAAATCACTTTTTGGAATCGGCCACAAATTTCAAGGCCAACGAATTCATACAATAGCGCTGATGAGTAGGAGGGGGACCATCGTAAAATAGGTGCCCAAGATGCCCCAGACAACGCTGACACCGCACTTCAATTCGCTCTTCTCTTCCCGAAAAGTCCTTCCGGAAAAGGAGGTGATTGGGTTGAGCGGGCTGCCAAAAACTGGGCCATCCGGTACCACTGTCGTATTTGTGCTGGGAGCTAAAAAGTGAATTTCCGCAAGCTGCACAGTGATAATGCCCTATACCTTTAAAATCGTGGTACTCGTTGGTATAGGGCATTTCGGTAGAGCCTTCGCGAGTAATGGTATAAATGCCATCACTCAATACGTCTTTCCAAACGCTATCAGGTAATCGAACTTGATTTGTATCAGTTAGAGAGAAATAAGGATTGTTTTTAACAACTCGTTTTGCATGGTTACAACTCAATGTGCCACAAATCAGAGAGAGCCAAAACCAGCGGTACATTCTCATTATTTACTAAAAGCTATTCCTGGAAGCTATAAATAGTTACTGAGTCGCCTAATTCGAGGTAAAATCTATCGTTTTCCATTAACTCTTGAACAAGAGGTAAATACTTGTCAAATAAGGAGATGAGTGATTCATTAGAAATGTTTCCTAACAGAATACGAATTAATTTCCGAGGAGTATGTTGCAGGAAAAAAGAATTCCGAAAGTCTTCATCTTTGGTAATGACAATTAAACCATTCACATCGGCAAAACGGCAAATTTCACTGTCTTTGGTATACCATTTATTATCTAAAGAATTTACGTGAATGGTTTCTAATCCTTGAAGGGTAAGATATCGAACAAGTTTGTACGAAATATGAACGTCACAAATGAATTTCATTTAAGCGGCCTCTCTGAGTGAACGTCCGGATACCAATAGTTTAGCATAGCTAAGGCAGGCAAGAATATCTTCTCGTTCTAATTCAGGATGGTCTTCTAAAATGTCATCAAAAGACATTCCTGCTCCGAGCATATCTATAATGACTTCGACAGGCCATCGCATACCTCGTACACAGGGCTTGCCATGGCAAATTTCAGGGTCAATTGTAATTCTTTCAAGATACTGCATGATTGGAAGTATTTATAGTGCAAGTTAGCAACATCTGATTGGATAAACAATTGTCTGATGAGCACTGATACCGACAGTCCCGTCAGGCAACTTCGGTATCAGTGATGATATAGTTCAATACCGCCAGCTCTTCAAATCAGCTCCTGCCGGTGCATCTGCTTCAATTCGTTTGAGAATTTTAGGAAGATACATCGTATTATAACGCAGGCGTGAAACGTAATTTGGCACATTGGGGTCGCCGTTCCAGCAATGTTCAAAGCGGTCGCCGTATTTTACTTCACCGTCGTAATGCGGATTTTTAGTTGTTTTTAAGTAATCTTCCATCAAATAAACGGCATTATTTAGGTAGTAATTGTCCATATCACCGCAGTAAATATGGATTTTTCCTTGGAGTTTCTTACCCACAGTCGCCCATTGACGTTTTAAAATGTGCATCAAATCATAGTTTTCTGACCAGTATTTAGCTACGGTATGGTCAATTTTTCCCGTGGCTTTGTCCCAAATAGGCTTGGGATAGCCATCTGAGCCCGCCGGCGAGTAAGTAGCTTGCCAAATATCCCATTGGTCGCCCGAGCGGGAGTTATCACCAATCGCGAGTTCGCGTTGATTGATTTCTTCGATGGTACATTTGACTTGCCCTAAATAATTTCTCATGCCCGGGCGAGGAGTTTTCTTAAAATCACTCGGAAGATAATACGCATTTTCATCTTTGTAAATATCCACGACGGTATAGGCCTCAAATGTAATCGGGTCGGGACAAGCCGCAAAACAGCCATTATATTCGTCAGGATAAAACACTTGAGCTGCCAATGCTTCCCAGCCTCCCGTGCTGCCGCCGTATAGGAATCGCGCCCAGCCTTTCCCAAGTCCACGGAATTGCTTTTCAATTTCAGGAATCAATTCATACGTGATGGCGTCGCCGTATGGTCCCATGTTGGCGGAGTTAACGGCGTAAGAGTCATCGTAATAAGGAGTAGCGTGCTGAATTTCAACAATTAACATTCGGGGAAAATCCTTGCTTGTCCATTGTTTGTAGAAATTGTACGCTTCCTGCCACGCAAATTTTTTGTAACCGTAAATTCCAAACCGAGCAATGTAATCGGTCGTGTCCATGTCGGCCGGAGGCGGCGTTTCTTTAAATCCATCAAAATCGGCCGGGAAGTGGCCATGATTGATACAGATTGGGAATTTAGCTTCGGGGTGTTCGTCAAATCCATGAGGCAATAAAATGTGTGCTCCCAAATACATGGGCCTTCCCCAAAACTCAGTCAATAGCTTGCTCTGAATCTTAATGTGCTTGATGTATTTGGTGTCTTTGGGTTCGGGCAAGGTCGGGTTTTCCTGGTCTAAGACAATCTTAACCACTTGGGTGGCTTTAGGATCAAACTTGATTTTGAAAGGCTTGGAGTAAATATTGCCGGGAGCAGTACGGTAGTTTTGTCCTTCGCCGCGATCCATCGGAAGTTTCACGGTGTAGCCCGTTTTGAGCTTAAAAGTTTCATATTTGTGCAATAGTGCCTGAACCCAATACTCGCCGGCAGGAAAATCTTTTAACGATTTTATGGGATAGCCCGAGGCTGAGATGGCAACGATTGTAGGTTTGTCAGCTTGCCAACCATCCACGTTTTGTCCAAATAATTGCTGAGAATTGGCGTCGTCGCTGACTTGAAAACGAGGTTCTGATTTATTGTCTTTTGCTAAAAACAACATCAAACGACCGTCAAAGCTTGTGCCTTTGGATTTTGGAAAACTAACTGAAAATTGGGTTTGAGCCGTTGCAATATGCGCACTGAATAACAACACAAAAAAGGACAGATTTTTCATACGGATAGGAGTTGGTTATAGAGATGAAGGAATTGCTTTACTATCGGTTCAGGAGCATTTCGTTGTTCAATAATTCTACGGTTGTTTTGGCTTAGTTGTTCATAATCAGTATTTTCTAATACAAATTGAATTCCTTTGGCCAAATCTTCGGCAGAGTGGAGTGGGGCAATATAACCCGTTTGTAAGTGAATAATTTGCTCGGGAATACCGCCCGTATCGAATCCGACAACAGGCGTACCGCAGGCCATGGCTTCAATGATGGTATTGGGGTAATTGTCTTCCAAAGAGGGTACCACCATGACATCTACAGCTTGATATACGTTAACTACTTCATGTGACGGTATACTTCCCAACGTTTTTACCTCTAAGCCCAGTTCAGCAATGGCATCGGGCTGTGTTTTTCCGAAAACTACCACTCCCCATTCCTCTTTTTTGTCTTTTAATAAATGAGTGGCTTCCTTAAAGTAACGGAATCCTTTTCGAGGGTCTTGGGTATTTACCCCGGCGAAAAGAATCCATTTTTTTTCAGTACTTAAATCTAAATTTATTTTCGCAGTTTTCCGATTTTTTGGTTGGAAAATAGCGGTATCAATCAAATTAGGAATGGCCATAGCGGGCAGGTGTTGAGTTGAAGCTGCCTTTCTTGCCAAATTGGCCAACCATTGACTGGGAGAAACCAACGTGAGTGGAGCGTTTTTAAATATGTGAATTTTACGTTCAAATACTCGATAGGCTAAATCTTTGGCGGCAGGTTTGCGTAGATAGGGACAATGATGGCAATGCGTGAGATAGCTATCACAATCGCGACTGTAATGGCATCCCCCTGTAAAAGTGGACATATCGTGCATGGTCCACACGACCGGCTTGCCAATTGAAAACAACTTTTCTAAAGAGCTAAGCGATAAAAATCCGAAGTTGATCCAATGCAAATGAATAATATCTGCTTCCATAATGAGCGGATGAGTGGAAATATCGGCACCTGTCCACAAAGGAGAAAAATGGAAGCGTACGCTTTTTTCTTTCTCTTTGAATGCAAAATAAAGGCGCTCGGCTGCAAAACGCGCTAACGCCTTTTTTTTTGCAACAAAGCCGTTAGCATACGCTTCAACACCCTTTTCGTCACGTTCTTTTTCCTGTACTAAGACCGTTGATTCTATCCCCGCAGAAAGCAAGGCATGATGCAGGCGCAATGCTGCAATGGCTGCTCCGCCAAA
>NZ_JAIXST010000055.1 GCF_027484545.1 Runella sp.
TCTCGTCATAATTGCGTCTAATGCGCTTTCCCATTTTTGTATTATTTTAAAATTATAGATAACAAGTTTTTACTTATAAAAACCTACTTTCTCTGTCCTAAAATTGGGGTACATTATAGTTATTTAGGATTACAAGTTTCTAATGGCTATTACTCTCCAACATAATCTTTGCTTTTAGAGATAGTAAAATGCTGACCCATCATAAAAAGCGTCGGTAGGCTTAAACCTGACCGACGCTTTTTTATAAGATTACTATTTTACGCTTTTACCACCCAACCAAACGGGTCTTCTACTTTGCCGGTACGAATGTCGGTTAAAAAGTTTTTAACGCGTGTTACAAAAGATTCGTCAGTCACGGCAGGGAGTTCGTAGTCAGTTCCTTCAAAGCCAATCACGCCAAATGGTGAAACTACAACGGCAGTTCCGGCACCAAACGCAGCTTCCAGGCGTCCTTCTTTCAAGGCGTCAATGACTTCTTTCACGGCCACTTTGCGTTCTTCCACGGGAATTCCCCAATAATGGGCAATGTCCACAATGGTATTGCGCGTTACCCCGTTCAAAATAGTATCGGAAGTAGCGGGAGTAATGAGTTTGCCGTCCATGAAAAACATAACGTTCATCGTACCTGATTCTTCCACAAAGGCGTGATCGCGAGCATCCGTCCAAATGATTTGGTCGTAGCCTTGTTGTTGGGCCAGTTTAGCAGGATACAGCGAACCGCCGTAGTTACCGGCACATTTGGCAGCTCCAACGCCACCCTCAGCGGCACGGATATAGTGTTGTTCTACTTTTACGCGGGGAGGTTTTGAATAATACTTACCCACTGGTCCCGTGAAAATGATAAATTTATAAGTTTCGGAAGGACGTACTCCAATGTACGCATCGGTTGAGAACATATAAGGACGAACATACAAAGACGCATCAGGCGTGGTAGGAATCCAGGCTGCATCTATACGAAGCAGTTCTGTCAAACCTCCCATGAAAATATCTTCGGGGACTTCTGGCATACACATCCGGGCAGCCGATTTATTAAAACGCGCCCAGTTGTCCAACGGACGGAACATGAGCACCTCATTTGCGTCGTTTTTGTAGGCTTTCATTCCTTCAAAAATCGCCTGCCCGTAGTGGAGGGAGGCCGTAGCAGGGCTGAGGCTGAGGTTGGCGTAGGGCACAATTTGAAGGTTGGTCCATTCGCCGTCGATGTAGTCAGCGACAAACATGTGGTCAGAATAATGGCGACCAAATACCAAATTGTCAAAATCTACTTCATGGATACGCGAAGCTTCCACGCGTTGAATTTCCATGTCCAATGTGTCCGTTGTCATTATTTTGTTGTTTTACTAAATGTAAGTTGACTAAAAATTAGTTGTCAATACAAATATTTTTAAAATTCAGGAAAAAGCCAAGAAAATATTCATTTACTTATTCAAATATCAGCAAATTAGCAAGTGTGCAAAAGGCAAGTGGGCAAAATAGCAAGGGGCAAGTTTGCAAAAAATAACAAATCTGCCTCTTGCTATTTTGCCCACTTGCTCACTTCTTTCTTCCTTCCCA
The DNA here is from genome assembly GCF_027484545.1 of Runella sp. Taxonomy (GTDB): domain Bacteria; phylum Bacteroidota; class Bacteroidia; order Cytophagales; family Spirosomataceae; genus Runella. The sequence continues at coordinate 1,555 of NZ_JAIXST010000055.1, forward strand.
TTTTATTTCTTCTACCTCCAATTCTTGTGCCATCTTTCGCGAAAGCACAAATAAATAATCTGAAAGTCGATTTAAATACCGAATCACCTCCGATTCTACCGATTCCGATTCATCGAGCGCAATCACCAAACGCTCTGCACGACGACAAACGGTTCGGGCAACGTGGCAAAATGAAACAGATTGATGTCCTCCGGGTAAAATAAAGGAGCGCATCGGTTCCAACTCCGTGTTCATTTCGTCCATGGCGAGTTCCATAGCCGTGATGTCTTCTTCGTGCAAGTCGGGAATAAAATGTTTTTTATTGTCAGGTTCAGAAGCCAAAATGGAACCAATGGTAAAGAGACGGTCCTGAATGTATTTTAAAATTTCGCGGCGTATTTCGTTAACCGGTTGATCGCGTACAAGGCCAATGTATGAGTTGAGTTCATCTACGGTACCATAGGTATCAATTCGTAAATCAGCTTTGCTTACGCGTGTTCCGCCTACGAGCGAAGTGGTACCTTTGTCGCCGGTTTTAGTATAAATTTTCATGGATTGAAAAGACAGACAGGTTTCAAGATTCTTATTTTTAGTATCCCAACAAACTTATCAGTAAAACGGTTTAACTTGTCAAACGGAAATAGAACCTCAACAAAGTTTACCAATGATGGAAACCGCTTTTCAAATCGCGAATGCGCTCGTATTACCTCAGTGGCTTTTGATGATTTTTGCACCTCGTTGGAGTGTAACTCAATGGCTCGTACGTTCCTACTTGATTCCTGTTTTGTTAGCATGTATGTACGCCTACTTCCTGTTTAGTGGCGGCCCATTAAATTTTAGTGACTTTGGTTCTTTGGAAGGAGTAAAAAGTTTGTTTTCAAAGGGAGGAGACGGCGCTGTTTTAGCAGGTTGGATTCACTACTTGGCGTTTGATTTGGTAGCGGGAAGTTTTGTCCTGCAAAATGCGCAGTCGAAAGGGATACCTCACGGTTGGATTGTCGTTCCGCTCTTCTTTTGTTTCATGTTGGGCCCGATTGGGTTGCTGCTCTATTGGGTTATTCGGACGGTGAAGACGCGGCAGGTAAATTGATTTTTTTGTAAATTACGGATAAGGGCAGCTTTACATCCAACGCAGGTAAATCAATGGTTTCTTTTAAATCGCTGTAAAAATCAACGTACCAACGTTTCCCTTCACGATTAAAAACTTCCACTAAACATTCTTCTTGCTCAATAATCAAGTAATACTGCAACGTTGGGATTTGAGTGTATTCGGCCAATTTGGTGACACGATCCGTATTAATACTGCTTTCCGACAATACTTCAACGATAAAAATCGGCTCGGTCGCCTGTTTTTTTTGATTAACACTTTCGTGGAAAAAGAAAAAATCAGGGTTGATGAGATGCCCAAAATGCTCTTTAATGTTGCTGATAATTTGAAAATTAGTTGACTGTAGGCTTCTTTTTTTGCCTATTTCTATAATTTTGCCATTTACGTACTCAAAACGCCCCGTATTTTGTTCACAAAAAGCGAAGTATTCTTCGACAGTGTACAATCTTTCAGATACTGATTTCATAATCTACTCACTTGCTTTTTCAAAAATACAGCTTCTTTTTGAGCTTGCCTGAGCATTTCTATAAAACTTAGAATGGTACTTTATGAATTTACTTGCATGATGTAATTTTGTATCAAAAACGCTATGTCACTAATAGACGACCTAAGTGAGTTGTTACCGATAGGATATCCCTTTGAATTACAAGAGGTACACA
>NZ_JAIXST010000107.1 GCF_027484545.1 Runella sp.
AAAATGACTGAGAATGCCATAAAATGCAATGACATCCAATTTTTGACTGAAAATTCAAACCTCACTAAAAGGGCTTTAAACCCATCAATCCAAGCGTTTGAATGTTCAATCACAGATCTGTCCCGATATAACTCCTCATCAAATATATGAGTACCACTTTTGTAGGGTTCTGTTTTTGTTACTTCGGTTTGATTTCTTGGGTTTGGTTTAACATTTGCTATTATATTTTCCTCACTACAGGTCTCTCGAAAACTATCAGAATCAAATCCCGGCGGGGCCGCCCGGGCGGTCCGCATTAAGAAATAACCCGTCGAGATTTATTCCTGCTTTTTTTAATAAGTCACATATTTCTCTGAATAATGTCTTTATCTCAAACAAATCATGCGGGGCCGCCCGTGCAGTGTTGTCCTTCTTGTGGTGTTGACATACCTAATATAACTCCGCACGGGCGGCCCCGCTTGATTATCTGATATAAATAAAGAGTTTGTTGTTTTGAAAGCCTTACGACGCCACGGGGCGCCCCGCTTGGTAGCCAACAGCATCTCCACCATTTTTGGCAGGTGTATGAGAACCATCTAATTCAATACTTGACAGGTCTAAATAGCGCAGATGTTCCCCTAATAATTTAATCCATATTTTTTGCCAGCACCCTGATTTTGACCGCACGGGCGGCCCCGCATTTGTTATAATAGTAAAAAACCGAGTTCCAGTTCAAAATCTTATCACTAAAAAATTCTTTTGTCGGTAATTCACGCCATTGACAGCCTGTTTTCAAGCGGTGAAAAATACACCGCGCGGGCGGCCCCGTCAACTATCTCTGTTAATGGTACTGTTGTCTCAAAGACACGCTCTCCAACTGTCAGATGTGGCAAAATCCATTTTTCAATTGTACTTTTACTTAATATTCCCATTAGGTGTTGTGTTTGATTTCGCAACTCAAAATTCACACTTCTTTGGGAATATTTATTCAAAGTTTAAACAGCTTCATTGTTTATCTGTTGTATTATCTGCTCTTACTCGCCAAATTGTATTATTGACGTCATCTGTGACGAGCATGGATCCATCGGCCAAAAAAGCTACGCAAACGGGTCGGCCATACACTTCACTTTTGTCAATATCGGCAATAAAGCCCGTTAAAAAGTCTTCCGGTTTTCCCGACGGTTTTCCATTGTCAAAAGCCCCTCCCCCTTTATATCCTGACAATTCCGAACGATTCCAGGAGCCGTGTTGACCAATAAACGCTCCGTTGTGGTACTTAGCCGGAAACGCTTTTTTTTCGTAGAAAGCCACGTCTAAAGAGGCCGTATGTGCTCCCGAAGAAATATCGGGTATGATAGTTTTTTTGACCAATTCAGGATGTGGGTCGTCTTTCATCCTTGGGTCGGGCATCTGTATTACCCACGTAAAATTTATTGTTCAATATCAACATCCCAAAGGGCTGATTCAATCCTTCCAAAAAAACGTGGCGACTTTCAAATACCCCATCTTTATTGGAATCCCTGAACAGCGTAATTCGATTGGCGCTTTCTCCGACATGCTGGGTTTTTATTTTAAGCGCAATTTGGGTTCCTATCTTTTGAATACCCTTCAAAATGGCACTATTCAGCAACAAAAATATCGCCGTTAACGGCGACGTAAATCCATCCAGAGCCTTTGGCGTTTGCCCTTCTTTCCAACCGATTACCTTACTGAAATTCGTGACTGATTTGGTGCTGAAAGGTGGAAGCAGAGTATCCCTGATACTCATCGTAATCCTGGTTTCTTTGGTCGTTGTACTTGTTATTTGACCTTTGCAGGAAATCGCCAACGTAAAAAGTAGGAATAAAATGATAATGTAGACGCTGACCTTATTCATAGTTTAACCGTTTTTTTGTTAAACCAATTAAAAAACGATGCCTTAGCAAACTAAAAATAAGCGATTTGCAAAGGGGACGCAGTTCTATTCCCTAATTTGTATACGAAAGGCCTTTCAAACCGCATCCCCCCGATAACTCATCTTCTAAATAAGCATTCGTCTCTTTTGTATGGCTACACCATTACCCAAAATGGGGAGGAAATTCCCTACTAAATGGGTAAGAAATCCCGAATCCCCTTTGTTTTCATACCCCTCTCCCCTATTAATTCATGGCTGTTAAATCTGCCGCCCTCCCAAAATCAAAGTTAGTAAGAGCTAATTTACTCTTTGTTATTTTTTACTACTTCCGTTATCTTATACACCTGAATTTCGCTTACGTACATCACCTTGTCTTCATTGATTTTGTACGAACGATGATTGATTTTGCCTTCTACCGAAATCAATTTACCTTTGGCAACCATCCGCTGACACACATCTGCTACTTTACCAAAAGCCACCAAATTGTGCCAGGTAGTACTGACAACTTCTTCATTTTTCCTATTGGTATAGGTTTCCTTCGTTGCCAGCGTGAAAGAGGCCAATTTTCCATTTTCAAACGTACGCATGATTACTTCTTTACCTACGTTACCTACCAATGTTACCTTGTTCATGTCCCTTAAAGTTTTGTGTTTGTGATTTGTTTTGCTGTCAATGGGCTTGTTCCGAATTGACAATGCAAAAGTGCAGGATAGCCGAAAATGGATTCGGTTGCTACTCGTTTCTATTTGGATAAAAGCGATTGTAACCGCTTACAAACGGATAATATCAAATTTTTAACCCTAAAAATGCCTTCTATTCACTGGAAATGAAGAAAATATTTTTTGGGCATAAATTAAAAATCTACATTTACTGAATAGCTCACAACAAACCAACCTAACTATGCGAAGTATTCGGACAGCAGTCTTCCTGCTTTTGATGACCGGTCAATTTGCCTTGGCCCAAACCGGTTATTATTTCCCCAAAGCCTCAAAACTTGACCCCGCCATTCCCACACCTGAAAAATTTTTAGGGTATGCCATTGGAACCCATTACACCCGTCACGATCAAATAGTGGCTTACTTCCGGGAATTGGCCAAAACGAGCAATCGCGTTCATGTTCAAACCATCGGTAAAACGTATGAAGAAAGGGAGCAAATCGTAGTCACCTTTACCGCTCCTGAAAATTACAGTCGTCTGGAAGAAATCAGGAAAGAACACCTCACCTCCATTGACCCTTCTAAGCCCGTATTGGACAGTAAAGCCCCGGTCGTTGTGATGCTGGGCTACAGTGTCCACGGAAACGAAGGCTCTTGCGGAGAAGTAAGTATGTTGGCGGGGTATTATCTGGCCGCCGCTCAGGACGACGAGGCCAACCAATGGTTAAAGGAAGCCGTTATCTTCATTGACCCTTCGCTGAATCCCGACGGAAGAGACCGGGCGGCCAATTGGTTCAATAGTTATAAATCATTTCCGGCCGTAGCCGATCCGTTGGATAAAGAACACATGGAAGCATGGCCCAACGGACGCACAAACCATTATTTTGCTGACCTCAACCGCGACTGGCTCAATCTGGTCCACGTAGAAAGTCGCAACCGCGTGGACTTTTTTCACCAATGGTACCCCAACGTACAGATTGATTTTCACGAAATGGGCCCAAACGCGACCTATTATTTTGAACCTACCCCCAAACGGCACGAAAGTCCGATTATCCCTCAATTTTTGTACGATGAAAATGCCGTTTTTGCCAAATACCACGCCAAAGCCTTGGACGAAATAGGCTCGCTCTATTTTACCAAAGAGAATTTCGATAACCTCTCTCCCATTTACGGTTCTACCTATCCTAAATTTTACGGCAGTTTGGCAGCTACTTTTGAAGAAGCCGGCAGCGGCGGAATTGTCAAAGAAACCACCAACGGTCCGTTGACCTTCTCGTTTACCATCCGCAATCATTTGGCAACAAGTTTTTCTTCCCTGAAAGCTGCTATTGCCGAAAAAAATAACCTATTTAAAATCCAGAAAGACCTTTTCAAATACGGGTTGGAACAGGCAAAAGCCAATCCCGCCAAAGCTTATATTTTCGGGGACAGCCGCGATGAATCGCTCACCCAAAAGTTTTTGGGCCTGCTGTTGCAGCACCGAATTCAAGTGTATGATGTAGCGGCGACTACTTCAGTTGAAGGTAAAAACTTCGAAAAAGGAAAAGCTTATATCGTTCCTGCCGAGCAACCCAATTTTCTGGTCATTCACTCGCTTTTTGAAGAAATTGCGTTGAAAGACAGTCTGTTTTACGACAACACGGGCTGGAGTGTCATTCATGCGTATGGACTGCAATACGCCAAAATCAAGACGAGCGGATTTACCAAAGGCGCTCCCGTTACCGCCACTGTTGCTGCCCAAGGAGGAATAGACGGAGGCAAATCTTCCTATGCGTATCTGCTGAGCTATACCGACTATAACGCCGGTAAGGCATTGTACCAATTGTTGAGTAAAAATATAATGGTCAAAACCGCTTTTAAACCTTTTACGGCTGCCATTGGCAACGAGAAAAAATCGTATGGCTACGGGACTCTGGTAGTACCTGTTGCGGGGCAGTCGCTTTCTGCTGATTCGCTGTATGCCCAATTGCAAAAGGTGGCCCTTACCTGTCAAGTTCGTTTTACGGCTGCCTCTACCGGTTTCAGCGCCGCAGGAGTTGACCTCGGCAGCAACAACATAAAAACAGTTCGCAAGCCGGAAGTGGCGTTGGCGTTTGGACAGGGCATTACCGCAAGTGAAGCAGGTCAGGTTTGGTTTTTGTTAAATCAACAATTGGGAATGCCCGTCGTGAAACTCGATCTTCAATACTTCCGACAGGCGTCGTTGAAAAAATACACCACTATCGTGTTGCCCGCCGGTAATTACAATACCTGGGACAAATCGGTGATTGACAAACTCAAAGCGTGGGTAGCCGACGGAGGCACGTTGATTACGTTTCAAACTGCTACCGCTTGGGCGATTCAAAATGAGTTGGTGAAAGAAAAATTAGTAGAGTCCGATGAAAAAGTGGCTTCAACTAAAAACACCGAACGTCTGGAATTTGTGAGTAAACAGGACGTAGAAGGCTCCAAACGAATTAATGGTGCTATTTTCCAAGCTGATATTGACATTACGCACCCCATTGCATTCGGACTGAATGACCGTAAACTTTTCATCAATAAAAACGGCCCGACACTGTTGCAAAAAAGTACGGATAAATACGCCACTGTGGCTCAATACACTGACAAGCCTTTTATCAACGGCTACGCTTCCAAACAAAACATCAGCAAAGTAAGCAACAGCGCTGCCATTATTTTAAGTACGATCAGCAACGGGCGCGTGGTGCTGTTTGCCGACGACCCGACCTATCGCAGTTATTGGTTGGGCACTACGCGCCTGTTTTTCAACAGCATTCTCTTTGCCAATTTGGTGGAAGGAGGCGGAATAGCCGGTGCCGAGGAAGAAAATAAATAATCTATCTCCCTGAATAGCACAGGACTGCTGATAAATCACAGCCTTGTGCTATTTTTTTGTTAGTATGGATTGGTGTAATTGTAGCCGTCTACAAGCGGGTATTGTTTTTGTATATTGCAGGAGGTTATGGCGGTTACATATATGTTAGCTGCCATTATTGACAACGCTGGACAAAATAATTCATGGGCAGACAAATAAACTTTTTCATACATCCGGACGACGCAGGCGAGTTTGACAAACTTTTAAAATCATTCGGTGACGTTGTGTTCCTACCTTATTATCACTACGACAATAAAGTTGCTACAATCAAGGATACTATTGTTCGTGACGCGCTCAAAGAAGGCTCAAGAGTTTATCTCGTCAGACCACAAGACTTAAAAGTCATCAAGTTGACCCATATTGAAAAATTCGGATATTGGCTCGTTGACGACAACTCCACTCCAGTTTTACACTTTGACAGAAGTGTTTTTAAAGAAAATACAATTCATAGCGGACGCTTATATTTTCAACCACAATTTGTTAAAGACATGAGTTTCGTAAAAAAATCTGACGACTTCGTAAATTGGGCAGACAACAATAGTGAATATTGACAAAATTATTTTATAATAACTCGCGAGACATTATCCTCCTTATGGATTACGATAAAATACGACTCAAACCAGCCAAATTTGTGGCCTTGACCTCTTTACATGA
>NZ_JAIXST010000157.1 GCF_027484545.1 Runella sp.
CCATTGCTAATGGGTGACAACGGACAGCAGGAAAGCGGTCGAGCCGGAGTTGCTTCGGTACAACTTTACAAGGGTGAACACTCCCTACGGTCGCGTCAGCCCTTGCTTGTTGTTGGGTGATGAGCAAAATGATTGCTTGCAAGTCCAGCGTTCCGGCGACAGGGTAGCGCATTTGATAGTCAAACGTTTTGATCCTAAGTATGACTTAATTAAACTCATCTCACTAACGAATGCTAAGATGGAGTAAAACAAACTACATCTGCCTGCCACTTTCATAAACTAACTGTTAATATTTTACATACTAAATCATGTTAATCACTACATGGGAAGCAGACTATAACCGAAATGGTTATATGGAAATCACATCTGCAAAATGTCATGTTTGCAGCAAAGTGGCAGAATGTCTTTGTGTTGATAGTTCAGAAGGTGAGTATGGGCCAGGAGCAATTTGTCTAGACTGTATCAATGAGTTTTTTGAGAGAAATGCACGCTTAACTTCAGAAGAAAAAAAAATGAGGCCACTTGACGAGATTGGCCCATACGAACGTCTAGTGCATACGATGTTTCAGCTTACTCCTGAACGTCCTTACGAATTTACCTCGGATGCACAAATGGCTCGGGCAGAATATCAGGATAAAGAGGGATTAGTACGAAAGCTTCTTGAACAAAATTACCGCCTACCGGATGGAACAGTAACTGAACAAGTTGACGAAAAGGTTGCTAGTCTTGCCCAAGTTAGTAGAACTTTTGTTAAAGATATTCGGCAAAGGTTTTTTGGTGCAAATATTGATTGACCTGAGCGTCCCCCGTTGTGCGGGGTCTTCCGCAGGGAGACTCCGTACTGAAAATAAACAGAGTGTTTGCAACACGGTAAGTGCCAAACCATCTGCCTGATAGCCTTCCAAACCCGCTACTCCCGCTTTCACAAAAACTTGCTTCCTTCATAGGCTGTTTCCCACAGCACTTTTTTACAGGCGCCACACTGCGCAATGCCACAACCATATTTAGTACCGACCAACCCAAGATGGTCGCGGAGCACCCACAACAGCGGAGTGTCTTCTTCGACATCCACGCGGTAGCCTTTGTTGTTGATTTGTAAGTTATAATTAGCCATTTTTCGGTCGCATTCACGGTTTGACTTTGATTTATAAAAAGCTGATACACCAACAGATATACCGTACAGAGTAAATGGCGAAACAGCAGAAATGTTTATCAACGATTTGAAATATTCTTCATTTATCGTAAACAAGATGTTGGGTAAAAACAGGAAAGGCTATGTGAGGCTGTATGTGAATATTACTACAATTGGCTACTTCAAAGATTTAAAAGTGACGACAAAAGCCTTAAAAGTGAAAAAAGAAGGTGAAAAGGCAAATGATATTTGAGGTTGTTGCATAAGCAATAGTCAAAAGCTTAAACCTTATCCTACACCCGCACCCGTAATAAAACCTGAAAGAGCAAATATGCCCTAAAAAGCACATTTTTTTGTATTTTTGTAGAAGTCAAGCAATACATTGATGCAAAAAGAAAACCAAAATACAGAGTGGAAAGAGTCTTGGCGTGATGAATATATCAAATGGATTTGTGGTTTTGCTAATGCCCAAGGCGGTACGCTCTATATTGGTATCAACGATAACGGCATTGTTAGTGGCGTTGATGATGCCGAGAAATTATTAGAGGATATTCCGAATAAAGTGCGTGATGTTTTGGGAATAATGGTGAATGTAAACCTACTTTCTGAAAACGACTTGCCGTATATTGAAATCATAGTTGAGCCATATCCTTACCCCATTAATTATAAAGGTCAGTACCATTTTCGGAGCGGCAGCACCAAACAAGAACTAAAAGGGCTTGCTTTAAACAAGTTTTTGCTCGAAAAAACCGGTAGGCACTGGGATTCTCTGCCTATGCCTACGGTTAGTGTTTTAGATTTACAAAATAGTGCCTTCGATTATTTTCGTAAACAAGCAATCAAATCTAATCGTGTAGAACCTTCCGTTTTGAATGAATCAAACGAAGCCCTTTTGACACATCTCAATCTAATCGAAAATGGGCTTTTGAAGCGAGCAGGTTTTTTGCTGTTTCATCCTATGCCTGACCGTTTGATTACAGGTGCTTACGTAAAAATTGGTTTCTTTTCAAGTCAGTCAGATATTCTTTATCATGATGAAGTACATGGTACTTTGTTTGAGCAAGTCGAGAAAACGATGGATTTGCTCCTTACCAAATACATGAGTGCCTATATAAGTTATCAAGGTATCCATCGAGTAGAAACCTACCCTTACCCCGAAGCGGCTTTACGTGAAGCAGTTCTCAATGCCATTGCCCACAAAGATTATAGTAGCGGTAGCCCGATTCAGATAAAAGTGTATCGTGAGGGTGGTTTGTTCATTTGGAATGATGGAGAAATGCCCAATAATTGGACAATAGAAACACTTTCTGTGACACATGGCTCGAAACCCCGAAATCCTGATATCTCAAATACATTTTTTAGAGCCGGTATGGTGGAATCATGGGGGCGAGGAATCTCAAAGATTTTAGAAGAATGTGCCAAAGCCCAAGTCCCACAACCGTTCTTTGAACTCACAATGGGCGGGGTTGATGTTCGCTTCTCGCCAAAGATTATTCAAGGGATGTCAGAAGAAACTACTCAGAAAAGTACGGTGGAAATGTCGGGAAAAATGTCGGGAAAAATGTCGGGAAAAATCATTGAAATGATTAACGAGAATGCAAAAATTACAATACCAGAGATAGCGACAGTTTTAGAAGTTACTGAAAGAACGGTTGAACGTGCCATTAATAAACTAAAAACTGAAAATAAAATTGAGCGAATAGGTGCTAAAAAAGGCGGATATTGGCAAGTAAAAAACTGAACAACCCAACACAATGAATCGCTAATTATTGGACACCGAACCCCATTAAAAAGTAATGGTTAAACCACCGTCAACCGTCAGGACGGAACCTGTCATATAACTCGCATCCGGGCTCGCCAAAAACCACGCAACACCAGCAACTTCCTCCGGCTTCCCTGCTCTTTTTAGCGGTAAATGGTCATTTTTAACGTAATTTTCATAAAACCATTCCGAATCCAGTTCATCTTTCCCATCGCTTTTTACCGACATGGGCGTAGCAATGAAGCCCGGTGCAATGGTATTGGCCAAGATATTACGGGAAGCTAACTCTACCGCCAACGAACGGGTATATTGCGTAATGGCCGCTTTGGCCATCCCATAAGACGAACTTCCAGAGGCAACTCTTTCATAATGGATAGACGTAATGTGTATGATACGACCCCCATTTTTTAACATTGGAATTAAGGCACGGCATACTTTTACTGCTCCATATAACATGGTTTGCAGGGAATTATCCCACGCTGAAAAATCAGCATCTACGGCTGATACATTTTCTGAAATGCCGATACTATTGACAAAGGCATCAATTTCTCCAAATTCCTTTTCGACCAACAACCTAAGTTTTTCAATGTCAGCGTCTTGACGGACATTCGAAACACAGGCAAAATGTCCTTCTCCTTTTAAAATTTCGAGTGCATCAGCACATTTTTTGGCATTTGACCCCGTGACAATCACCCGCCAACCTTCATTGGCAAATCGTTCGGCGGTTGCTTTTCCGATGCCGGAAGACCCTCCCAACACCACGATTTTCTTTTTCATATTTTCACTTTAAATGTTGAACTAATCGGACTTGGACTGCGTAACATCCGAAAAATATAAAAGCTTTTAAATGCTTTATCTTAAAACTCCAGGAACACCCGTCGGAATTCCTTTCGCCAAATCTACTTCTATTTTGTGTTTATCAAGTTGAGCCTCAATGATACCTGACGACATACTCGTAGTTCTGAACTTTACATCTTTGGCAAGCAAATAGCCAGTATGTTTGCCACTTACTTTTATATCAGCCTCCCAAGAAACTGGAATTTCATAGCCACCAAGTCTTAATGAGGTAGATTCTGTGCCATTTAAAATGTACTCACCATCATCCGTAAAATCCACATATTTTATTACTCTACGAGGCTCACCAGCAGAGCCTTGTGCAGGTTTCAAGGTGCTAATTTCAGCATAGCCCGAAACTTTTCCTTTCAATATTCCCTGTTCAGGATAGTTTGAAGTTGTCCATTTAAAATCTTTAAGGTCAGTTGCCCATTTCAAATCAGGAAATACTACGGGCAAAGGCTTGGTAGGTTTTCTTGAAGTGAACTTTAAAAATCTAAGTCTTCCCGAAAGTTCACCAGGTTTTACTTTGCTGGGGTCTTTTTGCTCCCAGAAAAATCCACGGGTACTTGAAGGGTGCCATGCAAAATTTCCTAAGTGATTATAGAGTTTAGAATCCTCTATATCTGTCATAAGATTTATGCCGGTATAGCCCTCTTCTGGTAATCTGGCTCTATCACCATATTTATCAACCATAGTAAGGCCATAAAAACGGGTAGCTTTATAATTACCCTTTTCAAATTCAGCGTTACGTTGGTACGACACCCCCGCAGCTTGTGGTAAACCTGCAATAAGTGGTCGAGGAATCAGACCGAAAGCATCCATGCGAGTCGTGTGTCGGTGTGTTTGAAAAACGACCCAGTTTCCATCAGGAGAAGGGTAAGTGCCTTCATCGTAGCTGAAATGTTTTGTCAGACGAGTAACACTGCCGTTTGTCAGGTCTATTTTTGCCAAATCGTAATTATTACCTTCAAATAGGGCGAGATTGATAAGTGATTTACCTCCATCAGCAAAGCTTTTTACTTCTCCTGCTCCATCAATTTTTGGTCTGAATGCTGCAAAATCAGCTTCATTTGGGCTACTTGCTACTACTTTTCCGTTGCGTAATTCATAACGGTCACCTTTTTCATCAGATACTCTTGTGAGTTCACTGACTAATACAATATATCCTCTGGTAGTTACTAATCCTGTTGCTACTTGCTTACCATTGGGTGATATATTCGTAGCTATTCGTCGAACAATTTTTGCTCCGGGAATTTCCGGATAAACCAATGGCAGAATGCGAGATTCTTTACAGTTGATGATGGATGGGCTACATTCCAAAACACCACGAGGCGAGTAAACCCTTTTTCCATCTGGGAGTGGAACAGGCATTTCATCGCCAATCTCTTCTTCCAAATCACAAGTAAGACATTTAAAATCGCTACCATCCTCTTTCATCACGGCAAGGTCACTCTTTTTTTTGCCCACAAAATGAGCCTCCAGAATGATGTGTTTTCCGTCTGGCAGATAATTTACCAAGTCAGTTTCAAACACATTCTTAGGTGTTGGTATGGTTTTCACAATAAATGGCTCTGCCTTTGGAGCAGGTGGAAGTTTGGGAATAATAGAGTAGTTTTTATCTACATTTTGTGCATATATGTTTATGCCACTCGCAAATAGGAGTGCCGTCAGGAAATTAAAATGCTTGTTCATTTTTATGCTTTTTCTTAAAAAATCATTCACCTCTGATGATGCCCTTATTTTACCACTACCCTTACCCTATCCAAATTTTGAATGCGAGTATAGGGCGTTTTTGCATCACCCTCTCTTTGCGAAGCGACTCTTAACGTTGGGAAATAAGTCCCCGATTTAGAGAATTTATAGGTTGTTTTTAGGGATGCTTGACCATTTTTCTCGTTAAAAGAAATCGTTTTTTGGCTTACAGAAAATGTACCTGCCCCCTCAAAATCCCATTCTGCCGAAACGACTTTACCCGTATGCGGCGGTACTTCTACGACTGCGGTAAATGTGACGGTTTGCCCTGCTTTTATAGCTACTCGTTTATCACCGTTTACTTTCAGGTTCACTATTGGCTGAATCCCGGCTCTTTTATTGGCCGTTTCGGGTACGACTACCTGACCGTCAACCACTTCGTAACTGGTAGAAGGTGCGGGGTCAATGCCTTTTTCCACCCAATCACTCAGGTCGAGCAGAGCCTGTTGCAGTACCCCTATATAACTGACGGTTCTTGTGGGGTCTTCCTGTTGGGTTAGGTCACCGTGTAGGGCACGGTCGGTAAACCAAAGTCTGAAGTGGTCGTTTGTCTTTTCACCTAAATTTTCAATGACTTTCGACCGATACCAATCTGCCTGCCACGGAAAAGCCTCTCTGTCCCAAAGTGATTCCAGCATAATCATTTTGCCTTTGAATTTACCGGTTGGCAAGGCTCCCGAAGCCCCCCGAGTAAACATCGGCCCTAACAAAAACGGCCCCTGCGGATACAGCGGTTCACCTTTTTCATTTCTAAATTGGTCCCATACCTTGTATTCTTTGCTTGGCACCTGATGCCGATGGTAGGTCTGAGCGGCCAGAAAATTAGAATTATCGACCACCACCTCATCGCCTTGTTTGAGTTGTGCCAATAGGCGGGGGTCAGTTGCCCCGAGTACCACTTTATCTCCTTCGTTTGCGATCAATTGAATGGTTTTGCCAGCTGCCTCGCCCGTTTTAATGAGTAAATCACCCCCAAGGAAATTTACATTGGGCATTATATCTTCCAATTGAAACGCCACGGGCAACGTCCCTTCGCTGTTTCCCAGGCTTTTCCAAGCAGCTTCAGCTGTTCCTTTTTCTTGCTCAGACATCGGCTCCACCAACTTGGCATCAACCGCCTCCGCATACGGAATTCCTTTTTTGATTTTGCTCACTTTTTGTAAACGAGCTTTCAACAAAGAGGCCGGTGGTTTTGAACCGTAATAGCCTTCCTTCGTCCAAAAGTTTTGAAAATAGGATCTATCGGCCATCGTCATACCCGAATAAATCGCTCTAAAACCGTGCACGCCCATTGTTTTATAGCCAAACCAAGATTTAGGCGGGAAGCCCATTTTGGTTACTTCCGTCAGGGCAGCTTTTTCTTCCTCGTTAAGACCGGCATACATATCACCGCTTCCGCCCGGTTCTAAAGCATCAATTATTTGCGGAAATTTATCATTCAAAATACGCATAGCGTGCATTCTTACCGAGAATACATTGGGAATAGCCATCGGTGAGCCTACCACGTAAGGCACCGCTCCGTCCCAAACACCTTCGGTATTTTCGATGCCTCCTAAGGTGCGGTAGGCTCCACCGCTACCGCCAAACGCATAGCCATAGGTACGGTGGGTGCCAAAGATATGATTGGCCACTGTTTTAGAAAATTGAGCCGCCGCAGCATTGGCTTTGTAAGCCCCGATCAAGGGGTCACCTGCTTTCTTTTGGCCTGTAAAATCAAACCTCCCTCCTCCGTTGGTTTCAATAAAATAGGCACCATGACTCACCGAAAACCCAATCTTATCCTCTTCACCGCTTGCTCCCTGCGAAAGATTTTCATTATCAGGAAACGGCGTGATGTACTGAAAAAAGTGGCCTTTGTACTGCTCTTTTGAGGGGAAATAAAAAGAGAATCGTGCCTCCGTACCTTCAAATCCACCGTGTACATAGCGATGTTTGACGGGTTTTTCCCGCCATTCGTCCACGTCAATAAACGGAACTTTGAATAAGGTATCCTTGATTACATATTCCTTAGCAAGTTCTTTGCTTGACTGCAACAACGTGTTTTGGGCTTGAGCAACGCTGGAATAGACCAGCAACAGACAAAGAATGGGGGTTTTAAATCGAATCGGCATCATGTTGGCTGGTTAATTACTTTTTGATTTACAAATGATTCGTCAGTGCTGCCGAGAAGTGACAAAGTACGAATTGAACGCATTATTCGTACTTCGTCATTCGAGGCATTCGTCATTTAAACCTATTCCTTAATTCTTTTGGCGGTGGCCTCAAAACTCATCAAGCTGCCTTTGAGGTTGTTGTCATCTACTTTATCCAGATCAATAGATATTTCTCCACCCTGAGATGATTCAAAATAAATGACCATTTTTTTGGCGGTCTCTTCTATTTTGGTAATCGGACGTTTGTCATCGGAATTCACCAATTCGCCCGTTAGTTTACCCTCTTTCCGAATGAGATTAGTCGCGAATTTTACATCGCCTCTGGGGGAACCAAGAATTGAAATCTCCCATTTTCCCGCAAAAAAGTCTGCCGGTGCAGTGCTTTGTGCAAAACCTTTAAGAGTGATTCCTAAGATGAATACGAAAAGAAAGAGGGTTGCTTTTTTCATTTTGCCTGCGGTACGTCGCCACGTTTGTTTTAAATTCACTGATAGTTGGGAGTTCGGTCAAAACAAGCCTAAAAAGTAAGCACAGACGATAAGCAAAGAAGCTGATTATTAACGCTTTTTCTTTTATAGAATGAGGCATTTTGCTATTGACGAAACAAAGGTAGAAAATTAAAAAGTATATTGTATATTTTTTATACAATAATTTTTATCCAATTGTTTATCTTTGCAGTGCAATCGCTGTTTTGCCCATTTTTCCGCTAAAATCAACCTACAAGGATGAACAACCTAAGTGAACAAAACTATATCCAACAAATTTCAATTGATACCGTACTATTCGGCTACGAAGAAAAACAGCTGAAAGTATTGGTGCCCAAGCTTGATTTTAAAGGCGATTTTTGGGCGCTGCCGAGCGGATTTGTTTACCAAGGCGAGGACATTGAACAAGCAGCGGAACGAATTCTTCGTGACAGAACGGGTATCAGTAACATCTATTTGGAGCAGTTTCGTGTTTTCGGCAAGGCCAGTCGCAACAGCATGGAATTTCTCGACCGTTTGATTGAACTTAACCCCGAAAAATTGGGGGAAAAACGCCATAAACAACAGGAATACGACTGGTTTACCCAACGATTTATTTCCATTGGCTACTATGCCTTAGTAGATATTTCTAAGGTCGTTCCTCAAAAAAACACACTTGACGAATCCATTGAATGGTATGCTCTCCATGAGTTGCCTGTGATGATTATGGATCATCGCCAAATCGTTGAAGCGGCACTGCAAGCCCTCCGCAGCGACCTTGACGAAAAACAGAATGCATTTAATCTGCTGCCAGAAACCTTTACGATGAAAGAAGTGCAGGAACTGTACGAAACCATATTTGACAAGCCTTTTGTCCGAACCAACTTCCAAAAAATGATTCTGGACCTTGACGTATTGGAACGTCTGGAGAAGAAATTTACTGGTGCCGCCAACAAAGCCCCCTATTTGTATAAGTTCAAAAAATAGTGAGCAGATTATTCCGCCGCTACTCTTTTATCTTTTTACTGAATAAACTTCCTCCTGATGAATAAATTGCGGCGCGCTTTCACTTACATTTTCACGTTGGTTTTCTTCCCTCTTTTCGTCTTCAGCCAATCGCCAACAATACCTCACCTCACTCAAAAAGGAACGGCGACTCAATTGATTGTTGACAATAAACCCTTTATCATTCTCGGCGGCGAATTGGGCAACTCAACAGCTACCACCGTGCAAAATATGCTGACCGTTTGGCCAAAGCTGAAAGCCATGAACCTTAACACGGTATTGGTGCCAGTCTATTGGGAATTAATCGAGGCGCAGGAGGGCAAATTTAACTTTTCGCTGTACCGGGAGTTAATTATCGAGGCTCGAAAAAATGACATTAAACTGATTTTTCTGTGGTTTGGGAGTTGGAAAAACAGCATGAGCAGTCACGCGCCAGCGTGGGTCAAACTTAATCAGGGCAACTACCCGCGCGTGAAGGATAACACGGGTCGCAGTCAGGAAATCTTGAGTTCGTTGAGCGAAAATGTCTTTCAGGCCGACAAGCGGGCATTTGAACATCTGATGCAGTTCATCAAAGACGTTGACGGCAAAGACCACACCGTTATCATGGTTCAGGTCGAAAATGAGATTGGGATGCTGCCTTCGGCGAGAGATTATCAAGCGTTGGCGGAAGAAGCTTTCAAGAAGCCGGTTCCTGCTGAATTAATCAACTATTTACAGAAAAACAAAGAAAAACTCGTGCCCGAATTTTGGAAAATTTGGCAGGCAAACGGCTACAAAACGACCGGCGATTGGGAAGCCATTTTTGGTAAAAGCTTAGCGACTGACGAGATTTTCATGGCGTATTTTTATTCAAAATTCAGCAATCAACTGGCCGAAGCAGGCAAAAAAATCTATCCGTTGCCCATGTTTGTCAATGCCGCGCTGAATCGGGAAGGTCGCGAGCCGGGTAATTATCCAAGTGCCGGTCCGTTGCCGCATTTGATGGATGTCTGGAAAGCGGCCGGCTCGTCGGTCGATTTTTTGGCACCCGATTTTTATAACCCTGATTTTAAGCATTGGTGCGACCTCTACACCCGTCAAGGAGATGTATTATTTGTGCCCGAACACGCTTTTGATAACACCGTAGCGGCCAAAGCTCTTTTTACGATTGCGCATTATGAAGGTCTTGGCTTCTCTCCTTTTTCCATCGAATCCACCCAAAAACCGACAGAAGAGCCTTTGGGCAAAATGTACGGACTGATCAAAGAATTGAGCTCGCTCATTACTGCCAATCAGGGTCAGGAGAAAATCAAGGGCGTATTGCTCAGTAAAAAAGACCCCGAAACCATCCTCAGAATGGGCAATTACGAATTTACCTGCAAGCATGATTACACCCTGAGCTGGACACCCGGCGCACGAACCGAGGATTGGCCATTGGGCAGCGCCATTATTATTCAAACGGGTGACGATGAATTTTTTGTGGCGGGTACGGGTGTGGTCATCACCTTCAAGCACCGTGACAACAAAGACCTCAATGTGGGTCTGCTGAAAGTAGACGAAGGGAATTTTGAAAATAACGTTTGGCAAGTAAAGCGCCACCTCAACGGCGACCAAACGCATCAGGGCCGTCATGTGAACATTCCCACAAATCAGATACAAACGCAGCGAGTGGCGTTGTATTTGTATAAATAGTTGGTATAGAAGAGTTTTTGCCTTTGCAGGTGTTTTTCACCTGAGAAGGTATTGGCGGCATCAAACCGTTCGATTTCTTTCCTAACTTAGCCGTTCTATCGTAACAATCTTTTATGAAGGCACTCATTCATTATTTTCATGAATACCTCCCCCTTGATGAGGACGAAATAAAACTGATTACGTCTTAGATGCAGAATAAAAAAAATCTTAAAACCATCTTTTATTCGACTTAAATCCCCATTTAGTGAAAACTACATACCACTATTTAATCGCCTGTCTATTAATTATTTCCAAGACAGTATCGGCTCAGAAAATCAAACTCACCGCCAACATTCTTGTACCCAATCAAGTGTACACGTCCATCGAAAAACTGGATGGTAAACAGGCAGTAAAAGTGGTCAAAGATTCTACCCTACAGGCAGTGGATGAAGCCACTTTTGTACGAATCAAAGACATTAATTTCAAAGACGGAATCATTGAAGTGAAGGTACTGAGCCGATTGCATAAAAAAGCGCGCCCTTCCGACCGTGGGTTTATTGGCATTGCGTACCGAATCAATGAAGACAATTCAAAATTTGAGTGTATGTACATTCGTCCGACCAATGGACGCGCCGACGACCAGGTACGCCGTAATCATTCCATTCAATACTTTTCCTACCCGGATTTTAAATTTACAAGATTAAGAAAAGAAGCCCCCGAAATGTACGAATCCTACGCCGATATGGGGCTGAACGAATGGATAAAAGTCAAAATTGAAGTAAAGGGGAAACAGGCCAAATTGTTTCTGAACGACAACAAACAGCCCTCTTTGGTCGTGAATGACCTAAAATTGGGAGAAAACGTTTCGGGGGCTCTGGGTTTATTTGTAGATGTGGGTACCGAAGGGTATTTCAGGGATTTGAAGGTCACAAAGCAATAATCGACACCTAAAAAAGAATAGCACTCCTGACTTCAATGGAATGCTTTTTTCGCCTTTGCAGGTGTTATCCACCTGCAAACTTACAGCAACATTTTTACCTAAGAATCTACTTTCTGCTCACCGTTTTCATCCCTTTTTTTCGCCTTTGCAGGTGTTATCCACCTGCAAATTTATTGCAGTATTTTCGTCTAAAGGGTATTTGCGGTGAAAACACCCCCAATTGCGCAAATGAGTATAAGAACTTGTATTGAAAACACCCACAAATCAATACGCCGAAGCCGCATGATTGGATTCATACCGCTTCGGCGTACTGACTCTTAAAGGCATCGGATTATTTCTTCGCCTGAGCCGCCATCCATTCCATCAACGATACCGGACGGCCATCAAGTTTTACGTAAGAACCGTCATACTCTTTAAAGACCTGATTAGCATGGGAATATATCCATGACCAATGCCCGTTGAAGTAATAATTTTCTCCGCCGAACATACCGGTCAAATCAATGACGTGGTCAAAAAAGCTGAAATGAACGTTTTTTGCCCCGGCTTTTTTTAGTCTTTCATACACGGGAACAGCCGTCAATAAAGGGTCCGTAACCTTATCATCTTTGGATTGGATAAACCAAATAGGTACGTTCTTAATACTGTTTATCTGACTGTCAGTTATATACTGCGACTGATACGCCAACGCACTGATGTATCCCGCGGCAAAATAAGAAGGCTCTTTCAATATCAGTTTCAATGACATATAGCCCCCGTTGGAACAGCCCCCTATATAAATTCGCTTGGGGTCAATCATTGGATGTTTGTTTACATAATCCTTTATTAATTTCATAAGTCCCACATTGTAAACATCTTCTCCATCTCCTGACTGCATTTTCCCATCTTTATCGTGCATCCAGGCACCGGGAGTCTGCGGCACCAATACATAAGCCGTCCCAAAATATTTCTGAATATCGGGCGATGCATAATTGAATGCTTTGTTTCCAAGCAGAGCAACACTTGGGTCGGTTCCGCCTTCGCCGCCGCCATGAAGCCAGATGATAAGCGGCAGTTTTTTGCCACTATTTTTGGGTACATAAGAAGCAAAAGTCAGACTCTTGCCCGGCTCATATTCGTATTTTCCCTTCAAATCAAATTCATCCGCCAACGGCATAATTCGGTTCTTCTCTTTGTTCCAAACCTGATTTGTCTTTGTATTGGTGACCGTTACTTTATAATTTACCCATTGATTGCCTCGACAGGCGGCTTTTTGAGAATATTGAAGTGCCGAACAAATAGGCGAATTGGGGGCAACCGCCAAAATAAGGGTAATAAATGAGCCTTCTTCCACCCTGTTTCCTTTGTGGTCAGATACATACGCAAAAACCACCGTTCGGCTTCCTTTGGCAGATGCAGCGGAAACTTCGGCACAAGGATGACTTCTCTCAGCCATAACGGAATAATCCTGAATCTCCGCCGTTTTAGTTGGAGCATCTAAACCTACTATTACCTTATTTACCATCGGTCCCCAATCAAAGCCCTCCACCACTAAGGTATATTCCGGATTGGATGCATTTTTGGAATAGGCAGATTGGGTACTCCCCAAAGCAAGAAGCAGTAGGGCGATCAATTTTGTGAATTTCATTTTTTCTTTTTGTTACGTTTTATGTGATCTACTTTTGCCTTTGCAGGTGTTATCCCCTGGCAAATGTATTTTCGGTATTTTTTGCCTAAAAACCTATTGGCGGTGAAAACACCGCCAATGGCGCAATGCACGAATAAACATTCGTGCCGCTTCGGCGTACCGATTCGCGGCCCAATATTTACGACTCCCTTTTCTTCAAAGCCTTCACGGCATAGTCTACCGCACGGGCGGTGAGGGCCATGTAAGTAATAGACGGATTTACGCACGATGAAGAGGCCATCGCGGCCCCGTCGGTCACAAACACGTTTTTGCAGTCATGCACTTGATTGTAGGCGTTCAACACCGACGTTTTAGGATCACGCCCCATGCGAGCCGTTCCCATATCATGGATTCCTAAGCCCATGTGCGTTGGTCGATCATACGATGTTACATTTTTAAAACCTGCTGTATCGAGCATCTCAACCGCTGAAGCTATAATATCTTTACGCATTGCCCAATCGTTTTCGACAAATGCGGCATCTGTCACTATCATCGGAATCCCCCACTTGTCTTTTTTCTCGGAGTCAAGATAGATTCTATTGTTCGGGTTTGGCAATATTTCACCAAAACCACCAATTCTGATTGACCAAGGCCCGGGCTTGGTAAGGCTTTTCTTAAAATCTGCCCCAAAACCATCGGCATTGACACCACTTTCCCACCCTTCACGGCTTGCTCCGCCCTGATACCCAAAGCCTCTCAGATAAGCCGTTTGTTTGTCATTGCCCCAGTTTCTGAAACGCGGAATATAGAGTGCATTAGGGCGTTGACCGTACACATAATCGTCTTCAAACCCATCAATCGAAGCCATTGCACCGGAGCCCAATTGGTGGTCCATGAGGTTTCTCCCCACTTGATCGCTGTCGTTTCCAAAACCATTCTGAAAGCGATTCGATTTTGAATTAAGCATCAAGGCTGCCGTATTGATTGAACCTGCATTTAAGAAAATGATTTTGGCAAAGAACTCCGTAACGGCATGGGTATGCTGATCGATTACACGCACCCCGATTGCCCTTTTCTTTTGTTCGTCGTAGATAATTTCCGAAACGATCGAATCATGGAGTATAGACAACCGCTTGGTCTGCATGGCAGCCGGAATAGCCCCCGACAATGAACTGTAATATCCACCATAAGGGCACCCCCGGGCACATTTGCTACGGTATTGACAGGATGCTCTTCCTAAGTCGGTATGTACTTTCTGGGGTTGGGTGAGGTTGGCAATCCGACCGATGGTCACGGGGCGACTGAGTTTTTCGGTCATCATTTTTTTGAAGTGAACCTCGGGCGCAAACATCGGCATAGGTGGCAAAAAATGGCCGTCGGGCAGTACGTCCCAACCTTCTTTTTGGCCGCTTACTCCGACAAATTTCTCTACATGCGCATACCAGGGCTCCAGATCTTCGTATCGAATAGGCCAATCAATCCCAATTCCTTCTTTGGCATTTGCTTCAAAATCCTGTTTGTTCCAACGATACGATTGACGTCCCCAATGCATGGATTTCCCCCCCGTATGGTAAGCACGGATCCAATCGAACGGGCGTTTTTCAATGTACGGATTTTCTTTGTCATTGGTCAGGTGGTTTACGACTTCTTCGCTGCCCAAGCCCCAAAACCGGCTGTTGGCCCAACGTTCTTCGGCTGAAACGTTAGTGGTTTTGCCCCGATGCTCAATTTCCCAAGGCTGTTTCATGGCGGTATCGTATCCTTCAATGTGTTTGATTTCACGACCGCGCTCAATCATCAATACTTTCAGACCCCTTTCAGTTAGTTCTTTGGCCGCAAAACCGCCCGTCATGCCTGAGCCTACGACTACCGCATCAAACGTATTATTTTTAGTTGCTTTTATAGTTAAGTTCATGATTTAAAGGATATTAATAATTGAAGAATAGTGCCGCGAATTCACAAATAAAATTCCTGACAACTAATAAGCATAAGCTTTTTGATTGGGTTTGAGCTTGATATTCTCCAATTTTCCGGGAATCTGCACGTAGTCAAACGAAGCCTTTATTCCTGCTTCTGAGGTGAAATACCCCAGTAAGGTAAGTTCTTTCATCAATCGCCAAAAAGGAGTTCCTTTCGGCATGGCCTTCATTTTTTCTTTGGTTTGTTGCTCCAAATACTTAAGTACCCCCCGACGCTCCGCTTCGTTCAATTCCAAAAACTTCACCTGTTCCATCGACGCCAACCCTTCCGTAAAACTCAAATGCTCCGATTGGGCATAACAGTCTTTCAGCATCATTTCGATGAAAGCAGGCACTCCAGCATCTTTTGCGCCGGGGGTATCGGTTCGGGGGATAATCATTTCAGCAATTTCGGCCACAATTTTCCGGTGTGTATCCGACAAGCTGAAAGCGGCTCCTTCGATAGTAGGACTGGTAGCCTGTTCCCAATGGTTCATCGCCATGAGGGTTGGCGCGGAAAACGCTCCTCCCAGCATCAATGCGACATTTTTAATAACTTCTCTTCTGTTCATTTTGTTGTAGAGTTGACTGACAAATCGGTATCTGCTTATAAAGCTTAATTATGCCGTTTTATAACCTTTGCGTTTGTGACAAAGGTGTGCTATCTATTGGATAGCCTTGCCTGTAGTAATTGCCATAAAGGTTCGCGTGTCCTTTCTTCCCTTCTTTATCACTAGTCGCCCTATTGTAAAAATAGCCAACCCCAGCAAAGCGCAACCCGCCATTACGCCCGTCATGGGCAAAGTAGTACCATTGCTTAGGGCACCTACTAGGGCGGCCGCCAACGAGCCGATGCCCATCTGTAATGCACCCATAAGAGCCGACGCACTTCCTGCTTCTTTTGAAAACGGAGCCAACGATAACGCCGAGGCATTGGGAAAACTAAAGCCCTGACAGCTCAAAAACAGAAAAATAAGTACAATGGCACTGTATATATTTAACCAACCAAAAACGGCGGTGGCGAATAAGAGCAGGCCAAAACCGGTCTGAATGCTTAACGAATACTTGACAATTGTTTCGGAATAATACCTTCTCAATACCAAACCGTTCAATTGGCTGCTTAAAATTAAACCGCCCGCCAAAAGGCTGAATACCCATCCAAATTGTTGCTCTGACAATCCAAAGATTTTCATAAAAACAAATGGTGCCCCCGACACATACGCATAGATCCCGCCCGATACCATAGAGCCTGCAAAGGCGTATGTAAAAAACTGAGGATTTTTAAAGATTCCCCAAAAAGTTTTGGTGATATGGGCAGGCCGAAGCGACAAAGAAGTATCAGGCCCTTTGGTTTCAGGCAAAAAGAAAAAGACAGAAAACAGCAGAAAAAGACCAATGCCCGCCTGTAGCCAAAAAACGGAATGCCAGCCCAAATGCACGATCAGGTAACTGCCTACCGTTGGCGCTATCATGGGCGAAACGCCGAGGATAAGAATCAGGATAGAAAAGATCTTTGCGCTTTCGTGTACCGGAAAAACATCCCGTACAATGGCTCGGGAAGAAACCATCCCTACACAACCACCCATTGCCTGTAACAGGCGAAAAGCGATGAGCCACTGAATACTGCCCGCTACCGCACAGGCGGCCGAGGCGACCACATAAATAGTGAGGCCGATCAACATTGGTTTTTTACGCCCAAAGCGGTCAAGCAATGGGCCATAGAGCATTTGTCCAATGGAAATGCCGATAAAAAAACTGGACAGGGTATACGAAACATAGTCTACCGTGACGCCCAAATCTTGGGCGATGATGGGAAAACCCGACAAATAGGTATCGATGGAAAAGGGACCAAGGGCTGAAAGTAAGCCAAGAATCAAAATCAGTATGGTTCGGTTGTATTTCATTCTTTATCAAGAAATGGATGTTTATAAAGCAAAAACTTGCCCAAAAGAGGTTTCAATCTATTTGGGCAAGTAAAATAAAAAGGCAAAATACATCAAAGTCCAGTACTTTTCTCCATCGCCTCTGGATATCTCGTTCCCATCACTTTTACTTTTTCTGATACTTCGGTTAATTCTGCCAATTCGGAATCAGTAAAAGTTACGTTTATTGCTCCGTTATTTTCCGTCAACCGATGCAATTTAGTCGTGCCCGGAATGGGGACAATCCACGGTTTTTGAGACAATACCCACGCCAGTGCTATTTGTGCATTGGTCGCATTTTTTTCTTTGGCAAAACGCTCAATAATTTCCAAAAGTACCTTGTTGGCGGCAAGGGCATCTTGTTTGAAGCGGGGCAGCAAATTCCGAATGTCACCATCGGCAAAAGTGGTACTTTCGTCCATTTTTCCTGTCAAAAAACCTTTGCCAAGTGGGCTATACGCCACCAAGCCAATGCCTAATTCTTCAATGGTCGGAATAATTTCGATTTCGTGCTGACGCGTCCAGAGAGAATATTCACTTTGCAGTGCAGTAACGGGTTGTACCGCATGGGCTTTACGAATGGTCGCAGCCCCTGCTTCCGAAAGACCAAAATGTTTTACTTTCCCTTCCTGAATCAAGTCTTTTACCGTACCAGCCACGTCTTCGATGGGTACATTGGGGTCCACCCGGTGTTGGTAGAACAGGTCAATTGCTTCTACTTTTAGCCTCTTTATTGACTCTTCGGCTACAAGTCTAATGTTGTCGGGGTGGCTGTTTACGCCGCCGTACTTCATGTTTACGCGGTCAATCTTAAAGCCAAATTTGGTGGCAATGACAACGTCGTTGTTGAATGGTGCTAAGGCTTCGCCTACCAATTCTTCGTTGGCAAATGGTCCGTATACTTCGGCCGTGTCAAAAAATGTAACACCCTGCTCCACAGCCGCACGAATCACTTTGATCATTTCTGACTTTTCACCAGGCGGTCCATAGCCAAAGCTCATTCCCATACAGCCCAATCCAATGGCTGACACTTCTAACTTGTCGTTTCCTAATGTGCGCTTTTTCATTTTCTTACTTTTTGTTTATTTGAACGCGGATTTTCACAGATTTAAAATCCGTATTTATCTGCGTTGCGTCAGCATCATCTGCGTTCAATTGATTTATACTTTTCTAAATTTCGACGGACTTGATCCTATCTGCTTTTTAAAGAAATTATTAAAGTGCGTTACCTCCGTAAAGCCAAGTGAATAAGCGATTTCGGCAACATTCCAGTTGCTTTGTTTCAACATAATTTTGGCTTCCTGTAAAATCCGCTCGGCGATCAATTGAGTGGTTGTTTTTTCGGCAACCTCTTTAACCGCCCTATTCAAATGATTTACATGAACATTCAACTGATTGGCAAAATCGGAGGCCGATCGCAGATTGATATTCGGGTGGTTTTCATCAATCGGAAACTGCCGCTCCAAAAGCTCTAAAAACAATGTAGCAATGCGTTGGGAGGCATTGATTTGCGGCTTATCCAATGTCGTTTGCGGCTCCATTTTCATGGCAAAATGCAGAAGTTCAAACACCAAATTCCGCAAGACATCATATTTATGCAAATAGTCTGACTCGATTTCTTCAAACATCTTCTCAAATATCGGCCTGATTTTCTCCACTTGGGCCTCGGTCAATTCAAACACATGATTTCCAGTGGGTTGAAAAACCGAATATTGGTTCAAATCGCCATATTTATGAAAAAAGTGCTGATTGAAGATGCAATAATACCCCTCCTTGATGTTTTTCAGATTATCGCATTTGTACGGAATTTGGGGATTGGAGAAGAAAATTGCCTGTTTTTTGATAGAAATCACTCTATCGGCATAGTTTATTTCAATCGGTCCTATTACTAACATCACCTTATAATAATCTCTCCTTTTATAAGGCAACGGTTTTGTTTTACCGGGTTCGACAGACTCATGCTCGAATACATTAAAATGCCCGATTTCGTTTTTTAGGTTTTCGGGTATCCAATCAAATTTACGTTTGTAGAACTCTTCTATTGATTCAACTTTTTCCATAACAGCGAGTTTCAGTACCTCTTAAATTTCCCTCCGAATACATAGTTCAGACCCACATTCCAATTAAAATCTTGGGTGACGATCGTGCTTTTTATTTTTTGGTTCATCATCGCTCCAATGGAAATCGGCCAATTCTTTTTAGCTATCCCTAACGAGGCTGCTACAAAAAAACCTTCTTTGTCATCTGTCTTTAAATAAAACACCTGAGGATTAAGTCGTCCCGTAATGTCTTTTGTGATTTTCAGGTTTGAAAAAGCCGCCCTTAGCGACAGATAATGCGTGTTTTTGGTTGTTCCTACGTCAATGCCGCGTCCATACATGTAGTACAGGCTCATACTTACCTGTTTGTTTACCACAAAGTTCTGATTCAATTCCTCCGTAAGGTAACGCCTCGTGACAATATAATTGCTCTCCACTCCTTTAATCACGGCATCTTCATATCTAAAATTAAACCCCGGATGAACCCCTACGCTCAGTTGATATTTTGGACGGCGTATCACTTTATGTCTTAGCCAAAATAAAAACGACCAAGGCTTTCCTTCCAATGAAAAACGCAGCTCAGGTTCAAAACTCGTTCTTTTCCCCCCCACTGTCAGATTAATAATAGTCGCAGGTTTACCCAATGAAAACGAAGGGATATTGGAAAATCCATTATTGGTGACATTGATTGTCCCGTTGAACGTTAAGGGAGTATGAGTAGTATCAGGTTTTTGACAGAACGTTTTTTGAAAAACAAAAATGAAAAGTAAAGAGAGGAGCGCTTTTCTTAATTCATTGCTTTGGGCAGAGGTAAACATCACATTTAGTTTTTATAATTTAACATTACAAAATTAGAGCGGACAAGCGACGTTTTTTAACAATTTTCAAAGGAAAACTTACGAAAATCAAACATTCATTCATTACTAGGAAACACATTCCACTTTTAATTACACATTCCGCTAAATATGATTTTATTATCAGCGAAATATACTATATTTGAACTACTTTTCGCTGATAATAATTTACATTGAATGATGGTAGGACGTACTGAAGAAATAACCATTATGAAGCAACTCTTTACCTCAAAGGAGGCTGAATTGTTAGCAATAGTGGGACGAAGAAGGGTTGGAAAAACCTTTTTAATACGTGAAGTTTACAAAGAAAATATTGTTTTTGAATTTGTCGGCATCCAAAACGGCAGCCGAAAAGAACAGCTCAACAATTTCTTATTTGAACTGAAAAATACCTTTGGTAAAGAAAATATTCCTGCCCTGGTTGACAATTGGCTTGAAGCTTTCCAGGTATTAATTACCTCATTATCAAATATTTTACCCCAAAAAAAACAAGTAATATTTATTGATGAACTGCCTTGGATTGCCGGGCCTAAATCAGATTTCTTAAAAGCATTTGGATATTTTTGGAATAGCTGGGCCTCTAAAAATAATGTAGTAGTAGCCGTTTGCGGCTCTGCCACTTCGTGGATGCTCAAAAACCTCGTCCAAGATAAAGGCGGCTTACACAATCGAGTGACCCGTACCCTCTATTTACTCCCTTTCACCTGCCGGGAAACACACTTGTTTTTAAAAGAAAGAGGGATAAAATTCAATGAACAGCAGGTTACAGAATTATACATGGCTTTGGGGGGAATCCCCTATTATTTGAAATTGGTAGGCAAAGGGATGTCTGTACCGCAGGTATTGGACAAATTGTGTTTTGAAGACAAAGCCCCTCTAAAACAGGAGTTTCAAAGTCTTTACGCTGCCCTATTTACCAATGCCGACAAGTACATAGCGGTCATAAAGGCATGTTATTCGCAATGGAAAGGGGTTACCCAAAACGAAATTGTAAAATTGAGTGGCATTCCCTCGGGAGGAACGCTTACCCAAATAGTGGACGATTTGGAAGTATCAGGCTTTCTGACTTCCACCATGCCGTTTGGAAATATAAAAAAAGAAAAACGCTACCGATTGAGCGATGAATTTTCGGTTTTTTACCTAAAATTTATGGAAAACAAGAAGAACACCAATTTCAATTTAATCAACCAAAGCCAAGCTTTCAAGGCATGGCAAGGCTATTCTTTTGAGAATTTTTGCTTTAAACATATTCATAAAATCAAACAAAAACTGGGCATATCAGGCATTATTTCCAATCAATACGCCTACGCCATAAAAGGAAACGGCGATTTTGAAGGCAGCCAAATAGATTTGATTATTGACCGTAATGACCAATGTATCAATATTTGCGAGGTTAAATACTTGGACAAACCACTGGTCATTAATAAGCAGTACGGCCGACAATTACAGTTACGCTTAGAAAATTTTAAATGGCAGACAGGCACAAAAAAAACGTTGTTCCTGACCCTGATTACCAAATCGGGTATTCAAACCAACCATTATGAAGGACATTTAGTAGATAGCGAAGTAGTTCTAAGCGACTTTTATCGTTAAAAAAGGATTATATTTCACCATCAGTTGAGTAATTCTCACCCTGATTCTGATTTTTAGTTAATTACTCAGTTTATTAACCACAAACAACCACGCAATGAAACAAAACATCAAAGTTCTGACACTCAGCCTAATTTGCTTATTTGTGGCAAACGTTATGTCTTTTGCCCAGGGAACTCCACCAGACAAATCAAAACGACCAAGTCAGCCGGTAACTACTTCCGGAAAATTCGGCAATAGTACGCTAACTATTGATTACAGCAGTCCTGCCGTAAAAGGCAGAAAAGTTTGGGGAGAATTAGTCCCCTACGATAAGGTGTGGAGAGCAGGGGCCAATGAGGCAACGATTGTTACAACCGACGGCGAATTGACCGTAGCAGGCAAAAAACTTCCCGCCGGCAAGTACTCATTTTATGTAATGCCGACGGAGAAAGATTGGACGATCATCGTTAATTCTCAAACAGGTCAATGGGGCATCAAACGAGGCGGTGAAACAACTCGCTTACCTGAAAACAATGTATTTACGGCATCGGTAACTCCAAAAAAATCAAGCAGTTTCAACGAAAATCTGGTTTATGAAGTAACCAAAGAAGGATTTGTCCTCAAATGGGAAAATATGGAGTTACCTGTTTCAGTCAAGTAAACAATCTTTGCAGGTGTTTTTCACCTGCAAAGATTGTTGGCGGTGAAAACACTACCAAAGGCTACAAACAGAAGAGGCCGGTCAATTGACCGGCCTCTTCTGTTTGTAATTAGCTATTCTATTTCACCACATTTACTTTCACTTCCCCCATCATACCCGACGGCAACAACGGCGAATCAGCTCGGTAAAACGGCATGGTGGTAAAAGTTGTTTTTTGCTTTGCATCAGGTTGGGCATCGCCGATGATTCGGTTAGGCCACAGGTTGGTTACTTTTATTTGGATACTGTTATCGCCTGCTTTTATGGCTTCGGTAATGTCTACTTTGAAAGGCTTTTTCCAAGCAACGCCCATGTTTTTACCATTGACAATCACTTCGGCGATATTTTTAACATCCCCTAAATCAAGTATAATCGAAGCCCCCATTGGGGGTTTGGGGGCTGTGAACGTGTTTTCGTAGGTCGCTGTTCCTGAGAAATATTTTACATCGGCATCCGCATTTTCAGTCCAGGAAGTCAGCTTATCAAAAATGACACTTTTATCATTGAAACTAACTTTCCAAGGAGTTGCAACTGAGGCTATTGTCGTTTCAGAGGCAGTTGGTTTAGTGTATGAGGAGACGGTAGATTTACCGTCTCTACTGAAAACAATGAAAAACGCATCCCATGATTCAAATTTTAACGGTACAATGGTACGGCCGTCCTTGATTTGGTAGCTTACTTTTTCCGTTTTACCCGTAACAGGATTCCACAATTCAGGCCCTTTGCCCGTTACCCGGAAACTCACCTCGGCATCGGTAGCGTTGGCACTGCGGTTGTCGAGCCAGTAAATGTCTTGGTCGGCCGTTTGGCGGTGGCGGTACAGGATTTTGTTTTTTGTATTCCCGATGATAACGTCGGGTTGTTGTCGTTGTAGAGACAAGGCATGCCTTGTCTCTACGTTGGCGTTGGTGGCGGCGTTTGTGTTGGCAATTACGTTGGATTTTTTCCAGACCTCGTTGGCCATTTTTTGAAATTCAGCATCATTATCTGCCATGCTTGGTGATCTTTCGGGTTTGGAACCGATTACCGTCACGCCTGCATCAACCAATGTTTTTATTTTTTTCAAAACAGGCAATGTCATCAATTTAGCAGATTCGTCCAACATCAATACAGTATAAGTATTACCACTTTGGGCTACTAATTTTCCATTCTTAGCTTGGATGGCATTGATAAGCGCGGATGAGTTCACAAAATCGAATTCATATCCTGCCGGAATAGTTGGTAATTTTTCCCTGCAAATCCACGTAATGTTGTTGTTTTCGCCGTAGTAATACAACACATCGGCGATGTTTCGGCCCTGTTGCAACAAATAACAACTGCGTCCCAAATACGCCATCCACGCTTTACCGCCTACTTCGGCCCAGGTTTCCTGACGGGTAAAATACTGTCCGAATGGCCCGAGCGAAAAGCCTGGTTTTTTATCATCAAGCGGTTGGTGTACAGAAGTGTGAATCACAAAACGATTCAAACCCGAAGCCATCTCTAAGTCAGCCGTACGTTTGAGACGTTCGGGATATTCCTGAAACGGTTTACCAGCGGAAGTCATAGACTCTGCCGCCACGAACGGTTTTCCATAAATGTTGGCGACCGATGCCGACTCTCTGATGTCCGCTTCGCTGCGCACTTCTTCGTCGGCTCCTCCTACCAAGCTTCCCGGCGTCCACATGGCCGACATCGGAATGTCGGAATTACGCTTCACGTCCATGCCGTCGGCCAAATAAATCCGTCCACCCTCGTGCGATTCGGTGTAGCGCTCCATGCCGCGTTTTTTGAGTTCTTCGCCAATCACATCGTAGTGATTTTCGGCAATGAGTTCGCCGATGGTTTTACGAAAATCCCACAGGAACTTCTCACTGTCCTGTAACGATTTCACAATTCTGCCCGTCAATACAGGAATCCATACTTTGAGGTCATAGCCCCGTCTTTTCTGAAATTCTTCGGGAAATGATTTTGTCCAGTTCATGTGTCCGGCCTCGTAGCTATCCAACACCATGTATTTCAAGCCTTTTTCGCCCATTAAACCACCAGTAGCGTCTTTGTACATATCCAGATAGGTGTTAATGTACTTTCTGACGGCTTCTTTGTCCAATTTATCCACTTCCAAGCCTGTAGCTTCCGGCGAGGCGGGGTGATTTTGACGGCCCGTAAGGGAATAACCCAAACGAATAATGACCCAGCCCCCCCCGCCCCCAATGGGGGAGCTACCTGTCGGCGGTGTCCAGTTTAGACTCCCATCTGCACTCATTTTTGAAGTTAAATCAATCACATCATTTTCTGAAATAGCCTCAACTGAGCTATTTCCCCCATTGGGGGGTAGGGGGCTACTTTCTTTCCACGGTGTAAAGCCCGCTTTATCTTCAAATTGGTCAATGCGGTCGGTATTGTGTAGTACAAATTCAGCCACTTTTACGCCTTCGGGTTTTCTATCTGCTTGGGCGCCCATCATTGCCATAAGACCATTCACTTCTGGTTTCAACGTTTCCCAACACATACGCCAGAATTTAGCGGTAGTTGGTCTAATAGAAACGGTGTTATAGGGGTTGGTACCTCCCTCCACCGTTGCAATTGTTTTGAAACTGCCCCCATCATCACTCACTTTAAGGGTTCTGTTTTTGGGGTTGCCATTAAACTCTCCAAGCGGAGTCTCACTTGCCCCCGCTACCGAAAATGCTTTGATGGTTTGCGGCGAATCAAACTCATACTGAATCCACATATCTTGCCCCACTTCCATGGCAGGAAGTTCTGATTTTTTAAACAAATCGTTATCCGTCAGGCCTTTTAAGGTAAAACTCCCTCCGCTTGAACTTACTTTTGGATTAAGTTCTGCCACTGTTTTTTCAGCTTTAGTTAAGCGATACGCAATCACCAATGCATCTTGGTAAAAGGTAGGTTTTTCGCCCACAAATCCACCCGTAAGCCCCCCTGCGCCTAATTGTACATTCTGAAATTTACCGATGACATCGGCAGGACGGGGCAGTTTCCCAGAAAACGCTTTGCCTCCTTCGATGCGCGTTTCTGTCCAAACGTACTTTTTCATGGCGTCTTTGGGTTCAACCCATGGGCCACCCGTTACGCTCCAACCCGGCGAGCCCGCGATAGCCATTTCAAGTCCTTTTTGATCGGCCGTTTGGGTCATAAACTTGAAGGCATCTTTCCACTCAGGCGTCATAAAGACCAATTTCTTGGACACGACTACGGGTGTAAAAAGATTAGCATCGAAATTTTGAAAACCGCCAATCCCCACGCGACTCATCCATTCCAGGTCTTTTTGGATACCTTCTTTGGTGATATTGCCGTTCATCCAATGCCACCAAACGCGTGGTTTGGCCGAGCTTGGAGGAGTCTGAAAGTCATTTAATTGTTGACTTTGGGCATAAACGCCAGAGCTTGACATTACAAGCACGGCGAGAATTGACTTGAATTTCTTATTCATTTGTTTTCAGTAATTCAGGGATTTTCAAAAATCAATTCAGAAGATTGTAGTCTATCTCCAGAAAATCTTCCACATTTTTCAGCCAAAAATGCTGTACAAACGCTACGTGTTCGGGATGGTTGGAATAAGAATCGTATTGTTCCTGCATATCAAATTCCATCGAAATCCCGTATTCAAATGTATTCTTAGAACTGATCTGCTTCAATACCTCAAATTTCTGAACGTCAGGGATAAAAGCCAATTTGTCAACAGCATCGAAAAAAGCCTGTTTATCTTCTGCACTTATCCCTGATTTCAGTTTTAAAATTACTGAGTGTCGAATCATTTGTATCTTTTTTATTTTTACAATCTGCCAACCTCTCGCCAAACGTTCAATTCATCTTTAAATCGGTCATTGATTACCTCCAATTTGGTGTCTATTCGCATGGTGGGTCGTTCCTGCAGATTATACGCTTTCCATTCTGGGGCATCTTTTGCTGATGGTTTCCCAGTTTTGGCAAAATTTGTCCATAACTCCGCAAAATTGTGCGAAGCGATGGCTTTTTCCGGTTTATTTCCGCCAAAGAAACTCGGTTTGTTGGCGGTTTCGTTATTGAATTTGAAAGAGATATCCATGGCATGAGGTGTGCCCATTTCATAGTCCGTTCCCGGCAGTTTCATCTCTGATTTATAGCCAAAATTGTAAAGATAAACGGGGGCACCGCCTTGCTTCACTTTTTTCTCGGCAATGTCTACCGACCCAAGCCCCATCAACGTAATGGACGAAATGGCAATGTAAATATCTGCCGGTGATGCGTTGGGTCTGGCTTTTCGGTAGGTATCAATTATTTTTTGGGTATTTGCACCATATTGTGGTTCCAACTTTTTGTGTAAGCCCTCAAAATCATAGTTCACAAAGTCAGTTTCTTTTCTTTCCCAGGCAAAGAAGGTATGTTCATCCTCATTCCAGCCTACCAAAAGCGGTTTGTTTTTAGAAATTTGAGGAGCCGTTGGGTCAAAAGGATGCTGCGGAAGTGCTTTGCCATCCACCACCGGTCCAAAACCTCCATAGTTTCGCCGCATAAAACCTAAATTCTTATTTTTTTCAACGAATGACGGTATCTGTGGCAATTTGCCCTGCATCGCCAAAAGATCAGCGGCGGGTATATCCAGCAGTTTTTTC
Organism: Runella sp.; assembly: GCF_027484545.1. Taxonomy (GTDB): domain Bacteria; phylum Bacteroidota; class Bacteroidia; order Cytophagales; family Spirosomataceae; genus Runella. The sequence goes on from NZ_JAIXST010000157.1 coordinate 26,942, forward strand.
CAATCTTTCGGTTCAATATTCAGCTCTTTTAAAAGCATCCGTGTGGTTTCTTGGGCAATTTCTTTCGGGGTCATTCGCACGCCCGGCCCACTTTCGATAGAAGCTTTGTTGAAATAAGGGGCAGCCGATGGCATCGAATAAAGACACGAAGTTTTTGCTCCTCCCCCCGATTCTCCCCATATCATGACGTTGTTGGAATCACCACCAAAGTTAGCAATGTTTTTATTGACCCATTTCAGCCCCTCTACAATATCCAACATGCCATTATTTCCCGAGCCTTCGTAGTCGGCTCCACCTAATTCTTCCAAATACAAAAAGCCCAATAAGCCCAAGCGATGGTTGGTTTCTACGACTACTACATCAAAATGGCGAGCAAGATTTGCACCATCTTGCCCGCCAGAGCCACCCGAACCAATCACAAATCCCCCACCGTGACTGTAAAACATAACGGGGCGTTTTTTAGTATCATTGGCGGGTGTCCAAACATTTAAAAACAAGCAATCTTCCGACGGTGCAGGTTCATTTCTTCGTGGGTTTTGGATGGCTGGAGCTCCCAAAGTCAAGGTTTCTTTAACGTCTGTCCAAGGTTCGAGCGGGGCAGGACGACGGAATCTTCTTTCTCCCGATGTTTTACCTGCATAAGGAACGCCTTTAAATATATTTACTCCGTTTTCACGGTATCCTTTTATTTTACCAAAATTGGTATCAGAAGTGATAAATTCTTCAATCAATAAATTGGAAAAAGCATAATTTATAACAGACAAACCAGCTACCGAAAGGGCGGTTTTGTTTAAAAACTCTCTTCTTTTCATGGTTTTAATTATATTTTTCTAAATATTGAATTGATTCACACCCTCTTTTAAGGCAATCGTTTTGCCTTTCCATACCAAGTTACCCGTAATGCTTTTTGGTAGTTCTATTTGAATTTGCCATTTTCGAGTTTATAACTGGTTGAAATGCTTCCTTTTGCGTGTGGCATTTTGCCATTTATGTCAGTCATTTGCCCTAAATGTGGCTCAATTTTTACTTTTGAAAATGCCAAACCATCACTATCAATGCCCAAGATGGTGCGGTAAAACTCAATATTTGGACTCGAACCCCAAGCGTGGCAATCGGAGCGGGTTTTGTCCACATCGGAGGTTTCTGCCCAGGTAGTGAGTCCCATTTGAATATTCTCACGCCATTTGTCCAGCCATTTCAAATAGTCATCCCCTTTCCCCGCTTTTATTAATGCTTGATGCAAATAATACTTGAAATAAATAGAAGCTGGAGCGAGTTTGGTGTTGGTAATCAACTGATTAGAAATTTCGATAGCCTCCAATGAAGTCGCAACGCCCGTCAGAATGGCCAATGAATTGGTATGTTGCGAAAACTTATCTTTTTCTTCGCGGTCGGCAAATAATTTCTTCGTAGCATCCCAGTATTTTGCCCGAATAGTCTTTTTCAAAACCTCGGCGGGTTGTAGATATTGAGTAGCAAAGGCAGGATTTCCCAGCTTATTTTCCAAATCTGCCGCCACTTGATACGCCCAAAGTAATTGAAAATCAAGCATGGCCGATGTACCGTTGGCACTCATTGGGCCAGCACCTGCTTTCCATTCTTTGGCATTGTCCACCCAGTCGGTAAACATCCATTGCGGTGTGTTTTTTAGTCGGCCATCGGCTTGTTGGTAGCTTTTGAAATAGTTCAAAATTTGACGAACACCGCCTAATTTCCCCTTTACAAAATCGACATCAGCCCCATATCGGCTATAATCCTGCAACATTCCGATGTACCAAAGCGAAAAAGTAGGAATAAATTGCGGCGTGTAAGAGGGATGTCGGCTCAAGGTTACGCCTTCGGGTGTGCGAGAAAAATCCATTAAGTTGATGGCATTTTTTACCAACCTGTCATCACCGCTATTAAAAAGCGATACCAAAGCTTGAATTCTACCATCACCGATGTATTGGAGTTGCTCATAATAAGGGCAATCCATGTAAGTTTCATAGGCACAAAGACGAGCGGTACGCCAGCCGATTTCAAGAATTTTATCCATTTCTGGCTGATTGGCAGTTAGTTGGGCATTCATCTTAAACGGGTAACCCGTAAAAGCGCCATAAATATCATTCAGAGAAATGGCCTCATTTTGAGTGACAATGCTGAGTTGTAAATAGCGATACGTCCGATAAGTAAGGCTGGTAAATTTTTGATTTTGGCTTCCGTCAGAAATCAGACTATCGGCACGGCCTATGAAGGTTTTGCCGGAGGTTTCGTTTCTGTTGCCTTTTGAAGTCTTATTAAAAAGTGCTTCGGCATATCTTACAGTAATGGTTGCGTTTTTTCCTCCGCTAAACTCCAGATTTGGATAGGCGTTAGTAAGGTAGCTTTGGTCTAAAATGATATTTGCTTTTGAGTTGGCTGGTATCGACACATCTGTTTTTTTGGTAGGAAACCCAGCAGGTAAACTCGCAATACCTTCATTAGTAACCACTTTCACTAATCTTTCATCTTTCAGTTCCATTTGAGGAATGATAGACGGCACCAACATCCAGCCACTCATAGTACCGAATGCCCCCAATATATTTTTAGGAACACCTCCACCAACCGGTCTTGCTTTTTGCCAATTTTTATCGTCAAAATTTTCACTTTGCCAAGCTTTTGGACTTAAAGCCAAGTTTCGTATTTCGCCCGCACCCGCCACATAATAGGCTCTGGTTCTAAAAACCAGAGGAGCAAAGCTATTGTCTTTTTCACAAAGCCAAGTATTGTTGGTATTGATGGCTGATTCGGCAGAAGTTTCTCCTTGCAAAATAAACCCAGTTCTGTAAGTAATCTGAGCCTCTGGTTTAAACTCGCCCTCATTCCAAACTTGAGCAGCAATAATATTTTTACCTGCTTTCAAATAAGCCGCAATATCCAGGGTTTCATAGTTCCAATGGGCAATGTCGCCACGAGCAGGCCCCATCGAAACCAACTTTTCATTCACAAAAAGTTTGTAACGATTATCACCCGAAACATGAATTTTATAATTGTTTGGTTTTGAAGCCAAATCAATCATTTTACGGAACATATACACACCATAACCGTCATTGCTTGCGTTTGGCATGGAAATCCATTGTGCGTGCCAACGTTTGTTTATTACGTCGGGTTCGCCTGTGGGTGGTCCAAATTGAGCTTTTGCGAGAATTGACGTTAGTGTTACTAAGATTAGGGCTATTACATTTATTTTTTTCATAGTAGTTATTGAGGATTAAATCGGAATGAATGGTTATTTCAGTTCAGCTTTCAAAAAGCCAATTACCTTATTTTTAAACTCTTCGGTATCGTACATTTTTCCGAAATGTGGCGCATCTTTCACAATAATGAGTTCATTTTTAACACCTTTCGCCGTCAACCACCCGCTCAATAACTTCGACTGTCGGTTGGTAACAATATTGTCTTTCTCCCCATGAAAAATCAGAAATGGCGGATCATTTTTATCAATGTAGGTCACGGGGCTCGCGATTGCCGCTAAATCTGGACGAGCAATAGGGCTGGCTCCCAGCAAAATACCTTCCGGCGCTTTGGGGTCTTCACTGCTTGCCAAGGAAGTCAACTCTGAGGGGCCGTAATAATCCACTACAGCTTTGAAACTGAACTTTTTGGACGTGTTCGGCATAAAAAAAGACTCTGCTTTATTATTGTTGGACAATCCCTGCAAGGAAGCCAAATGCCCTCCAGAGGAAAAGCCCATCAGCGCCATTCGGGTTTTATCCAATCCATAGGTATCGGCATTGTCATAGAGAAACGAAACCGCACGATTACAATCCTGAATCTGGGCGGGGAATTGAGCCTGCGTAGCCCAACGGTGATCAATGGAAGCGATGGCAATACCGTTATTCAGCAGGGCCGATACCGTATTGCCCATGTATCCGATATCAGCGTATTTGTCGTTTACTAACCACCCACCGCCGTGTATCAATACCACGAGAGGAAATTTACCTTTTTGCGAATTCGGCGGCAAATAAATATCCAACAGATGCTTCTTGAGCGTATCGCCATTGTACGAGATATTGCCGTGCAGCACGGTGCCTTGGGGAAAAAGTTTCAGGACGCGATTTTCCTGTTGGGCAGTTGCCAAAAATGCTTGAACTACCGCCAACAGGGTAATGCAAAGAAAATTGATTTTCATTTAGTTCGATAAATTAAGGTATACTTTTCCTATCAAAAGCGGAACGGCAAGAATCTCTTTCCACCTAATTGCCGGTAATTTGCCTATTTGAGCTTAAAAATGACGGAGTGTCAAATCATTCCTTTTTGGGCATTACCGTTTTTTTCAGTAAAAGAAACGCAACTATTTCCCTTTTATTAGTACAAATTAATAACGCTTTTGTACAGAAAGTATCCTGAACTCACCTGTATTGACTCAAAATGAGACAATAATTGATATTGAATACAAACCACTTATTTCAATCCTTCAATTGATTGAAATTGCATAATACATCCAAATCTTTCTTAAGGCTTTGCCAGTTCTTTCAATTTCATAACGAAAAACAAACCGATAAACGCCAACGCCGCCGCTACCCAAAGAAAAGCCGAAGGGTCGATTTTGTCGGAAAGGACGCCTGCCAAGGCAGGCACCATTACGCCGCCGACAATTTCAGCAATGGCCGTAATAAACCCTAACGCTTTGGCTTTCAAATGGTCTGGCACCGACTCAGAAGGCAATACGGCCGCCACGATGGGAAGAAGTCCCATCATAAAATAGGTAAAAAACATGGCAGGAAGATGAATGGCCGAGCCTGCTAAAAAATAAACGGCAAAAGGGTAAAATGTCCCCACAACCATAAAAATCAGTAGCACTTTTTTACGCCCGATCTTATCGGAAAGTCCAGGAACTATGACGGAAGACAAAAGTCCCGAAACACCCAAAAGCCCCATGTTTTTGCCCATTTCATCAGCCGACATTCCTTGAAAATTCACAAAATAATTGGAAATAAAAGGCAAGGTGGCAAACCACCAGCCAAACACACAACACGCTGCTCCGATACCCCATTTTATGTTGTTGTATTGTAACAATTCAGCAATATTGAGGGCTGATTTCTCTTTTGTTTGAGCGGCCGACGCTTCGGCGCTTTCAGCAGTTGATTTTTTGACAAATTTCCACGCCAGTAAACCTAAAACCAAGCCTGGCGCTCCTGCCACGAAAAAGGCATTGCGCCACCCCATGTTTTCGGCAATTTGCACCAAAACGACCGGGGCTAAAATAGACCCAAACAAGGCAGAACCAAAAGCCTGCAAAATCCCAGCATTCAAACCCAAACGATTAGGAGAGGATTCTCTTTCGACAAAATTTTGCGCCAAAGGTATCACCGGGCCTTCGGCAAAGCCCATCACAAGGCGGGCAATCAGCAACGTAACAAACGAAACCGCCCAACCTGAACCGACTGAACAAAGAGAGAAGGTGAAAACAGCGGCAATGAAAACGAGTTTTTTCTTATTGTGGGTTTCGGCCCAAGCCGTTGAGAAAAAACTCGAAAACGCCCAAGCCAACGACAATGCCCCTGCTAACAATCCGATTTGAGTGTTGTTGAGTTGAAGGTCTTTGGCCACGTAAGGCATCAGAAAATTAAGCGCCAGGCGGTCGAAAAATAAGCACCCAAAAGTGAATGCCATTAACAATACGATACCGTTTTCGTAGGTAAAAAGTCCTTTTTTCATATTTCAAGCGAGGTTTAGGGTTATTTTAATTTTATTGTTATGTACTTCAACCATATAAGGCATCGCATCGGCGAACCGATAAGTGAATATAAGAGACTGTTTTTGAGCTATTTAAAACTTATATGACCTTATATTTCTTATATGGTTATTAGAAAATTCTATTTATTCACTGTAAATGTGTTCTGTAATTTAATAGCCTGCGAAGAACTGCCAATCAACACTTTTACGGCTCCGCTTTCTACTTCCCAAGCAGACGTTTGGTCGTTCCACCAAGCCAAGGATGCGGCATCTATTTGAAACGTAACTTTCTTGGTTTCGCCGGCTTTCAGGTTTATTCTTTGAAAACCTTTCAACGCTTTTATGGGACGAATTACCTTAGAATTTGGGTGTTGAATGTATAACTGAACCACCTCATCACCATCACGACTTCCCGTATTTTTAATGTCTGCGGAAACGGTAATGCTTCCATTTGCCCGCATAAACACGTTACTCAATTTCAAGTTGGTGTGTTCAAATTTTGTGTAACTCAATCCATATCCAAAGTGATAAAGCGGTTCGCCTTTGAAGTACATATAGGTACGACCGTTAGTAATGTCATAATCCATCATGCGGGGAAGTTGGTCGAGCGATTTTGGCCACGTTTGCACCAAGCGTCCTGCCGGGTTGTAATCACCAAAAAGTACATCGGCAATGGCTGTACCCTGTTCCTGGGCAGCATGTGTGATGTGCAGGATGGTCGGCACATGCGCCTGACTCCAATTGATGGCACTTCACTGAATGGCGAAAGGATTTCGAGCGTTTTGCCGTTTTCGAGGGTATATCTTTGAAAACGTTTGGGATTGGTTTTTACCCATTCGGGCACGTAGGTGGAGGCCGTGCTTTTCCAACTGCCGAACCACGCCAACACAATTTTTAAATTCTCTTTTTTGGCACCCTCAATCGCTGCATCCACCAATTCAAAATTATATTTACCTTCCACAGGCTCCAGTAATTCCCAATAGGCATACGCCAAAACGGTATTGAGGTGCATCTCCTTCATTTCCTTCCACACCTTTTGTAAGGCGGCTTTGTCGGAGCCTGTCGAATTATGGAGTTCACCCCCCAAAATGAGAAAGGGTTTTCCGTCCACCATCAGCTTCGGTGCTTTGCCCGATTTGTCCAAATAGGGAAGTTGAGCAAACAGCAGGGTGGTGCTCCATGCCAATGCAAGGGTTAGAACAATTTTTTGAGTGGTTTTCATAGATCTTTTCTATTGAGGTCTAATAGCTTGTTTAGAAATTACCTGCTTCAAACGTATGAATTTGTTAATTTAAATTTGGTAAGCCCTTACTTTTCCTGCCGCATCGGCCTATAGATTTGTTTTGTAAGATTATTCCAAGAAATGGGAGTAACTTGATTGAGCAAACTGGGCTGGCACATCCTATCGCTCGGCAGCGCTAAAGACTCATGGACTGATTCAGAGGCCAGCCCTCGCTGCCTGCCAATACTCAAATAGAAATGAGGGTTTTCAGACCGCACGGGCCTTTACTTCTTTTTGATTCGCCTTGGGTCAAAAAGATAAAATCGTAAACCGTATTGCAGTAAGGAGGCAGAGGAAATTTGCTCTTGTCCCGAAAATCCTCCAATCGGTTAATGTGAAAAAGCTCATGGTGCGCTTCGGCAAACAGGGGCTGCTGCCATTCAATGGTCTCGAAATGAAAACCCGGTGAAATCTCAGGTTTTAAAATAGGTATTTCATTTCCGCTTGCCATAGCCAAATTTTCTATCAATCCAATATCGCTACGGCGCGCGTCCATCCCGCACTTGCGGCTTTGATTTTGGCAGGAAAACAAGCCACTTTGAAGCCAAAGGGTGGCAATTGGTCCAGATTAGCCATTTTTTCAATTTGGCAATATTCTTTTTCGATGCCCACGTAATGCGCCTGCCAGATGATCCCTGGACGCGGATTGGCCCGATAATCAGCCGCCTGAATGTGCAACGGAATATCCCAGCCCCAACCGTCGGTGCCCATAACTTTGATACCTTGATCAATGAGCCAATGTGTGGCTTTGGCCGAAGCTCCTACGTGGATTTTTACAAAATCAGGGTCGTGCAAACGCTTATCGGCATCGCAGCGAATCAGGACGATGTCAAAGGGTTTGAGGGTATAATTTATGGCGGCGAGTTTTTCGATCAAATCTTCTGGCTCAAACATATAGCCGTCGGGTTTGTCGGTAAAATCCAGCACCACGCCATCGTGAAAGAACCAGTCCAGCGGCATTTCGTCAATGGTACGCGAGGGTTTCCCTTCGCTGGTCGGGAAATAATGGTACGGTGCGTCCACGTGCGTTCCGCAGTGGCTCGTCACGGTCAGAAACTCCCCGGCGGGGCCGTTACCGTCAATAAACACATCGCCGGCAATGCCTTCGAAGAGTTTTCCGCCCATTTTTTTTGCCCCTTCTTTGTGGTCTTCATAGACGATTTTAGTAGGAAGTGGTTCTTTGATTTCCTCAGAAATCGTCACGGAAAGGTCAATGATTTTCATATAGCCCCTGTATCCCCAATGGGGATTTTTTAAAATGTAAAAAAAATATTTTAGCCCGTTTTAGATTCCCCCATCGGGACGGTACGCCGCGCGGGTTAGGGGGCTGTAATGCAGCACCACGGGTGGATTTTCAAAAAACGGCCCAATCAATCCACGCCATTCTTTGAATAATTCCGATTCGCGAAATCCGATGGTGTGCGCTTCGATGCTCTCCCAACGAATGAGCAGCACGTAGCGGTTTTGCTGTTCGATACACTTCTTAAAATCATGTCCCAGATAGCCTTTTGATTGACTGATCACAGCTTGGGCTTTTTCTAAATTTTGCTCAAACTCAGCATTCATGCCCGGTTTGATGTCGACGGTGGCAAGTTCTAAAACAGCCCCCTTTCCCCCAATGGGGGTATTTTTCTCTCTGTTTTCGTCCATGATTAACAATTTTATCCGTTCATTTCAATCTCCTATCCAATCAATATTCCCCCACTGGGGCGGGGCCGCCCGTGCGGTTAGGGGGCTACTGTATTTCTCAAAACCCCAATTCCTTCAATTTCCAATTCCACCACATCACCCGGCTCTAACGGACGGTGAACGGAGAAATTATTTTCAATCAGGCTCCCCCAACCTACTGTCCCTGAGCCCAATATATCGCCCGGCATCAGATTTACGTTATTTTCGGAGGCACGTTCCATCATTTGTTCGAAGGTATAATACACGGTTTGGTAATTCCCTTCACAGACCGTTACGCCATTGATACGGGAAGTCATCTTAAGTTTAAATCGGTCGATTTGGACACTCGGTACCCGAATTGGGTCAGTGAATACGCTGGCATCAAACGGCACTCGGTATTGCTCCATTTCGTCGGCCGTTACAATACATGGGCCAATGGCATTCGCATAGTCTTTGCCTTTATGGGGGCCCAACGGAATCTCCATTTCCACTTTTTGGATGGCACGGGCGGTCCAATCGTTGAAAACGGTATAGCCAAAAATGTAAGGACGGGCGTCTTCGGCTTTGATATCTTTGCCTTTTTTGCCGATGATGCAGGCCAACTCCAACTCAATGTCCATTTTGGTTTCTTTGGTCGGGCGCTTGATCTCGTCATCGGGGCCGTAAATGGCCTGATGATTGGTAAAATAGAAAATCGGCATATCATACCAGGCAGGTCCGATTTTGTGCCCAAAAGACCGGGACGCATTTTGCATGTGCATCTCAAAGCCGATGTAATCCCGGAAACTGCGGGGATTGGGCAAAGGGGCCATCAATTGAATCTCCGATAATTGATAATGCGGCTGAACATCACCTAATGCCCTGATAACGGGGAAGTACGCTTCGTGATTATCAATGAACGTCAGCATATCGGTGGGCAGGTTGGAATTCGCCAACTGCATATCCACCACGCCCTCGCCTACCAGCCAGCCTGTGCGGGAATCACCCTGTGGGTTTTTAAAGGTTACTAATTTCATCTTTTTTCTATTTTAAAAGTCTACCCCCGTCAACGGTAATGATATTACCGGTGGAGAAAGTTAGAGAAGTGGCTAACGCATAAACCGCATTGGCCACATCTACGCCTGTTGCAAAACGCCCAAGCGGTGTATTATCCATTTGCTTTTGCAGGAATGTTGGGTCGAAATTCTTGGTATATTCACCTTCTACAAAGCCGGGTGAAACAGATACCATTCTTATTTTGGGGGCTAAAACCCGTGCCAATGAACGTGTCATAGAATCAATGGCTGCTTTTGAAGCACAATAGGCCACATTACTTCCAATACCGGAAATACCTGCAATGGAGGAAATATTTACAATCAGAGAAGATTCATTTCTTTCATCCGAGCCTTTTTCTAATAAATCTTTGGTGGCTCGCACCATCGCAAACGAACCTCTGAAATTGGTCTCCATGATTTTATCGATCCACTCATCAGTCAAGCCTTCCAAATCATCATGCGGTACCGGTGTGGTAATGCCGGCGTTATTCACTAATACATTTAACTTTCCATATTTTTCTGACACAAAGTCCTTTAAATCAGCCACTTTTTGTGCATCAGTTGTGGGAGCGTGGAAAATTGAATTGCCAGCCCCCCCCGCCCGCGCGGCGTACCGTCCCAATGGGGGAGCTATTTGTTCGCTAATTTTATTCAATTCTTCCAATAGTTTCTCTGCTTTTTCGGAATTGCTATTATACGTCGCAATGACTGCAAAGCCGTTTTCGGCAAACTTTCGGCAAATCGCAGAGCCGATTTCTCCTGCCCCACCGGTGACGAGGACAGCCCCCCCCGCCCGCGCGGCGTACCGTCCCAAAGGAGGTGCTATTTCTTCGTTATTTTTAATTCTTTCCATAAGCAACTGTATTAGTTCCCCCTTTGGGGGTTAGGGGGCTATACTTACGTACCCGCAAATCGGCTTGTTCTTTATGGCCTGAGAAGTTTTCTATTTCGCATAATCGGGAGCAATATTCGCCGATCATCGCGCTGGCTTCGGGCGTTCTGATTTCCTGATACGTACAGGTTTTCAGGAACTTACCAACCCAAAGCCCACCTGTGTAGCGTGCTGCTTCACGAGTTGGTAAGGTATGGTTAGTGCCGATCACTTTGTCGCCGTAGGCTACGTTGGTTTTATCACCGAGAAATAAGCCGCCGAAATTGGTCATTTTATCCAAAAAATAACGCGGATTTTCGGTCATCACCTGTACGTGTTCGCTCGCGATGCGGTCGGCTTCTGAGACCAATTCATCCACGGTATCTACCAAAATCACCTGTCCGTAATCCCGCCACGACACGATCGCCACATCCGCCGTGGGCAACACCGCCAATTGACGTTGAATTTCCGCTTCGATGCCTTCGGCAATGGTTTTACTGGTGGTCAACAAAATCGCGGGCGAGGTAGGGCCGTGTTCGGCTTGACCAAGCAAATCTGTCGCGCAGGTTTCTACATCGGTGGTATCATCGGCAATGACGAGCGTTTCCGTTGGTCCGGCAAACAGGTCGATGCCTACCTTTCCGTACAATTGGCGTTTGGCTTCGGCCACGTAGGCATTTCCTGGGCCCACCAGCATATCTACGGGCTGAACGGTTTCGGTACCCAAGGCCATCATGGCAATGGCCTGCACACCGCCCAACAAATAAATCTCATCGGCTCCGGCCATGTACATCGCCGCCACGGTTGCGGCAGGAATTTTGCCATTGATGGGCGGCGTACAGGCAATAACGCGTTTTACCCCCGCCACTTTGGCAGTCAATACACTCATGTGCGCCGATGCTACCATCGGATAGCGCCCGCCCGGTACGTAGCAGCCGACTGAATTGACAGGAATGTTTTTATGCCCCAAAATCACGCCCGGTAAAGTTTCCACTTCGACGTCTTTGATAGATTCCCGCTGAATTTGGGCAAAATTACGGATTTGGGTTTGGGCAAATGTGATGTCTTCTATGACCTGCTCGGGCAACCCGGCGATGATTTGTTGGATTTGTACCGACGATAATCGAAAGCTTTCGGGCGACCATTTATCCAGTTTCTCCGAATATTCTCTGACTGCTTTGTCGCCGTTAGCGGCCACATTTTCCAACATATTTTCTACCAAAGCCCGAACTTTCATATCGGCTTCTTTGCTTTCCGCGTAGGTAATCCCTTTTTTTACTTGTTGTATCATTTTCTTAATGGGGAAATTTAAAAATAGGTTTTAGGCAAACGCCCCGCCATCCACTGCCATAGCATGACCGGTAATAAAAGTGGATTCGTCCGAACACAGCCACAGCGCCACATCGGCTACTTCCTGCGGTTGGCCCATGCGTTTCATGCGTTGAAGGTTTTTGGCCTGTTCCAATGCCTCCGGATTATAGGCCAATTTTCGCCGCCCTTCCATCAGCATCGGTGTTTCAATGGCGGTGGGGCATATCGCATTGACCCGAATATTTTGGGTAGCGTACTCAATCGCGGCCGTTTTGGTGATGCCCACAACGCCATGCTTTGATGCTGCATAAGGCACATTGGTGGGCTGTCCGACTAAGCCGGCCGCCGAGGCAATGTTAACGATGTTTCCGCCACCCTGTACGAGCATTTGAGTGAGTTCCGCTTTCACGCAATACCAGGTACCCGTCAGGTTGATGGTTATCATTTGCAACCAATCATCTTCGGGGTATTCGTGTGTGGGTAAGGAAACTGTACCGGCAATTCCGGCGCTGTTCACTGCACAATCCAAGCGCCCGAAAATTTCAACGGTGGTTTTCACCGCATTTTCTACGTCTGTTCGCTTCGAAATATCCACTTTCAGCGCAATGGCTTCTGCTCCAAAAGCAAGCAATTCCGCCAAAACCGCTTGGGCTGCGGCTTCGTTGATATCGGTCACGACCACTTTTCCACCTTCCCGTCCGAAAGACAAAGCCGTCGCTTTTCCGATTCCCGAGCCGGCTCCCGTCACAAAGCACACTTTATCCTGAAATCTTTTCATATCAATTTCCGTCGCTGATGGTGGTTCCACCGTCTACAATAATGTTTTGTCTCGTTATAAATCCGCCGGCTTTAGATGCCAATAGGACGGCCACTCCCGCAATTTCTTCCACCTCTCCCACTTTACGCAATGGGGTTTGTGAAAGTCGTTTTTGCATAAATTCCCGATTATTCATCAGTCCCTGTGAAAAAGGAGTATTAATCAATCCCGGTGAAATGGCATTTGTTCGAATATTATCCGGGCCGTATTCAACCGCAAGATTCTTAACCAATTGAATAAGTCCTGCTTTCGAGATACCGTAAAGACCAAGATTTTTATTTCCGCGTACTCCCGCAATACTTGCCAGATAAATAAGCACTCCGTCTTTTTGAGCCTGCATGGAAGGAAGTACTAATTGCGTCAGGTAAATCGCCGCCTGCAAATTCAGGTGCATTATTTTATCAAAGGTGTCGGCATCTATGTCCATCAATCCTCCCACGGGAGCCATACCTACTCCACTGACCAAAATATCAACCCTACCGAATGCTTCAATGGAACGCTCAAATAGCCGGTCGATGTCTTCTTTTTTAGAGAGGTCGCACGGACTTCCTACTACGTCTATGTCTTGGTTTTTGAAAGAATGGACAGAATTTTCAATGCCTTCTTTGTCATTGCTCGTAATGATGATTCGTGCTCCATGCAACCCCATTGCTTCGGCAATGGCTCGACCCATGCCGCTTGATGCTCCGGTAATCAGAGCAATTTTTTCCGTTAAATCGAATAAATATTTCATCGCCAATGAATCATTTTTTGTCCGGCAACGGGGCTTTGGAAATAAGGAATTTTTGCTCCTCTTAAACTCCCGAGGTAAACGGTTTTCAAATCCGCCCCGCCAAAACTGAGGCTGGCCATCCAAGGGCAGACCTTCCCTTGCGTAGCGGCTAAAATTTCGGGCGTAACGCAGCGATTTTCGTAGGCGTCAAACAATCGTTTTTTCGTTTCCGGGTCGCTGTCATCCAACAAGGTGATTACTTCCCCTTCGGGTGTGATGGCAATGAGTTCATCGGTAAAAATGAGGGTAACCCACAAATTCCCAAAGGCATCAAAGGCAAATCCATCGGGAAAGCCGCCCAACTTTGACGGTCCGTATACTTCTCTTCCGTACAGGTCGCCGTTGGGTTTTACGCGCATTCTTGAAATTTTCCACGCCGTACTTTCCACCACGTAGAGCCATTCTTCGTTGTCATCAAATCGAATTTCGTTCGTTCCGCAAAAACCATCGGCTACCATTCTAACGCCTTTTTCGTCCATCAAAGCGATGTAGCCGTCAGTCGCGCGGGTATTGATTTGGTCCGACCACGGCTCGGTTTGGGTCGTGACCGTAAACCAAATTCTACCTTTGGAATCTCGCAATGGAAAGTTGGTTTTCCCCAAGGGTTTTCCATCAATTTCCGTTAAAACGGTCGTCAATTTTCCATCGCGGGTCATTTTTTCGATGTGATTGGTTCCCCAATTGGCAATGATAAAATCCCCGTTTGTGTCAAAACAAATTCCGTTGGGTAATGAACCCACAGCTTGGATATAAACAGCCCCCCACCCCCCAATGGGGGCTGTTTCGATTTTTAACCCAATGAATTGCTGACTTGTAAATACTCCCCCATCGGGGGCTGGGGGGCCCAGTTTCACCACGCCGCCGCGTGCATCTGCCGTCCAAACTGTGCCGTTGGGTTCGGTCAGAATACATTCGGGGCGTTGCAGATCGTGGCCCAGGTATTGAATCTCCTCACGGTTTACCCGCCAATTTTTCAGCGGGTTTTGCAGGGCTGCCATTCTAAATGGGAGCGGTTAATGCCATTCCGGTTTTACCCATAAGCATACCCATGTTTGCCCCTTCCGGGAGTGGTTGGTCGTTGTATTCCAGTAACTCCCAAGCGCCTAAGGTTTCGGAAACATCCACCACCATCATGCAACGCTCATAACGACGTTTCATGTATCGATAGAAAATCGCTTCCACTTCCCCTTCTTTTTGTAACTCTTCTATCAACACCACGGCATCTTCAATGGCTAAGGCTGCGCCTGAGCCTAATTGTGGAATGGTGGTGTGAGCTGCATCTCCCAAAACAACCACTCTATTTTTATACCAAGGAGCCGGCATTTTGAGCGTCTCTAATGCTCTGTAATTAACCAGTTTAGCATCGGTTACCTGAGGAATCAGCTCTTGAACGATAGGCACCGGATAAGCCGACATATACCCTTTCAGTTTTTCAACTAATTGGTCTTCCGGAATCAGGGGGTTATCACCTTCGGCAGAATTTAAAAATATATAACACGACTCGGTCGTCATCGGGATCACCCCAAGTTTGTGTTTTTTATTGAAGAAAATATAACCGGTATCCAAGTCGGCAGGGCGTTTGAATGGATAACGCCATACGGATAAACCTACATAAGTTGGTTTGAATTCTCCAAAAATGAGTTTCCGTACTTTTGAATGTACACCATCGGCGGCAATCACAATATCATAGCTATCCGTGGTACCGTCCGTAAAAGTAACATTGGCAATATCGGGCTGATTATCAATTGATTCTACAGTAGCCCCCATCCGATATTTTAATCCGATTTTCTGCGCTTCCTCAAATAAAACATCGTGAAGAATGCGTCGGGAAATACCGTTATGGCTCGGGAACCTGCCAATGGGCGGTGTGCCGGCTTCGCCGATCTGAACCCCGTGAGGTAAACACAATTTTACTTTGCCATACGGAGAGCCTCTTCGCATTACCTCATCGGCTACCCCAATGGCATCCAACGCTCTAAGGGCATTGGCTTGCTGAATGATACCGACCCCATACACATTAAACTCCGAAAGGATTTCTACCAAATCTACCGCAAAACCTGCTTTTTTTAAACCAATGGCTACCGACTGACCGCCAATTCCTCCGCCAACGACCAGCACTTTGTTAATTTTTGTCATTTTATTCGTGGTTGGAAATTAAATGGGTTATGCTTTTATTTTTTCAGCGATCCAATCGTACATATTGAAGGTTTTGGTGAAGTCATCTACCGAACAGTGAGCCGAGCCGCTTTCATTTTTAGGAACAATCTCCATGACGTGCTCGCAGGTAAGAACTTCGTTTACTTTGTAGGCATTTTCTACAAAATTCTGACGGTCGTCTTCGCCGTGTAAAATATAAGTAGGCATTCTGATTTTTTCTGCGACGCCCTCCAGTGTAAAGTTTTTGAGTTTTTCACGGGCCTCTGTCATATTTTCAGCGCCCACGATATGCTGAACGATCTCGGCCAAAGGGTGATTATCAGGGCGATTTTTCCAAATGTCATAATACGACCAAACAGCCCCAAAAATCATACACACCTTGAAACGGGGCTCGAAAGCTGCACAACGGGCCGCCATGTATCCCCCCATTGAAACGGCCCCGATACCCACCCGCTCTGTGTCCACTTCGTCTTTCAGGTTTTCGATAATGTACTCCAATACCGCCGTTCCGGGTACATTGTAATCGTAACGGGTATGAAGGTGATTGAGACGCAAAGCGGCTCCCTGTCCCGGGCCATCTACTGCCATCATCGCAATACCGCGCTCATTGAGGTGCTGGGCAATGCCAAAATATAATTCCTCAGCCAAACTGTCCAGTCCGCCAAACATGACGACCACGGGAGGGTTTTTCACACCGGTCGGTTTGAACAGATACGCGGGCAAAAAAGACAGGTTCGCCTGCCCGGCCTCAAAAGGTATCTCCATTTGAAGGGGTTTTTCATCAAAAAGATGAATGGCTTTGATGAACGCATCACGACATTTTAAATAATAAGGAATCTTGCGTTCATCACGGAGCGTCATAAAAAATTCGGCGGTACGCAGGTAGTTGAACGCTCTGAGATAGGTTCTTCTGGCAGACACTCGCTGACCCGATTGGGCGTATTTTTCCGCTATATCATAGACTTTATCCCCCATTTTCACCCATGCTTTGTTGAAGCTTTCGCGATCAGCTGGATCTATTTCACTTGCAACTTCCAATATTTCCGCAAATTCGCCGCCACCGTAGTGTGCCTGCGTCAATGCTCTGTTTACCTGATAAGAGGGCATGTACTGCCCCGGAAAATAATGCCACATGTTCTTGCGATTAGGATTTTTTGAATGACGAATTATTCGAATGACGAATGGGTTCAAATGAGTACGAATAATTCGTTATTCAAAATTCGTCACTCGTCATTCGCTCATTCGTCATTACTCTTAAATATCAGCCGGCTTTACCACACCGTCAGTTAGTCCAAGCTTCTTGCCTTTGCCCATTTCGGCAAAAGGATTAGCACTGCCCCAGGCGTCGTTGGGGTTATCTTTCAGGTAGTGAACATCCAAATGGTCTGGCGCGAAGACCAAACGGGCACAGGCGTAATATTCAAACAAAATACCGCTGCCTGGGTCAATAATATAAATGAAGAATCCTTCGTCAGCTTTGTGGCGGGTCGGAGAGCCCATTACGCTCTTGTAGCCTTTTTCAATAAAATAATCAAGGGCTAAAAGTACTTCTTCACGACTATCTACATTCCAACAAATATGATTTAACACGCCTTCATTTTCGCCGATATTCGGATCCGTAAAGACTGCAATATCGTGCGAAAGATTACCGATTGTGTGTAGCCCGCCAATGGGCGGAATATCGTCCGTAATGCGGATCTCGTCGGGGTTTTTCAAACCGAACGTCTGCCAAAACGCTTTTTCTGCGGCATACTTTCCTTTGGCTACCATGTACGTCACGTGGTCGAAACGGCGAGGATTAGCTCCTTTCAGACGATTGCTCGAATAGCGGTCAGCGTAGACACTGCCTCGTTCGCCCGTTTCACGCAACCAAACGACATCCCAAAAAACCTCGTGGGTATGCCCATCTGGCGACTGAAACCGGTAGGCTTTTCCGTGTCCTAAATCGCCTTCAACCCAGCCTCTTCCAGCCCCTAAGCTGTCAATGTGTGCTACACACTCCTCCAACGCTTCGGGGCTATCGGCGCGCCAGCCAATGTGCCCCAAGCCCGAGGCGGCGCTTTGGGTTAATTTTAACGTATGATGAAAATAATCGCCCCAAGCCCGGAGGTACACAGAGTTATTTTCTCTGCCTGTTTCATCCATTCCGACAATATCGCGGAAGAAATGAACTGATTTATCGAGGTCGGTTGTCAATACCTCCACGTGTGCTAATTGCGAAAAGTAATGCGGGTTCTTTGCCACTAACGTATGTTTTTAAGATTGAATACTGCTTTGATCGCATCGCCGATGCGTCGGATTGCCGATGCGATAGTTCTATTTTTCAATGCAAAAATCCAATAATTTAATCGGTTACTAATAATCTAAAAGAAGCTAATATTCAACAAAATCAATCCATTTTCAATTTCAATCTGCGAAAACAGCATAATTTATACATTTAATCAGTCAATCACCTCGCTTTTCAAACGAAAAATTATTATCAAAAAATGGAAAAGCCATTAAACCAAAGGCATCTGTTTTTCATCTAATTGACATCGTATATAATTTTACTCTAAACCTAACTTATGTCTAATACCTTTTACCTACTCCTTTTAATATTCTGTTCCCAAGCATCCCTGTTTGCCCAAACCAAGTCCATTATCTTGGGCCGACCCACCGACAAAACCATTACGGTAAGTGCGTATTTTGACCAAAATGTTGAGTTTTATGTAGAATACGGCACAAAAACTGGGGAATATGCCGCCAAAACAGCCAATATCCTCAATAAAGCCAAAACACCCAATCACGTCGAAATTCAAGGCTTAAACCCCAATACCAAGTATTTCTACAAACTCCGTTGGCGATTGCTTACCACAAGCAACTTTTCTGCCACCCCCGAATATACTTTTCAGACCCAACGAGCAGCCAATACTACCTTTAAGTTTGTGGTAGAGGGCGATGAACACCTGCACGATAAAAAAGGGGTGCCGAATTTGTTCAGAATCACGCTTCAAAATATGCTCAAAGCCGAGCCTGATTTTATGGTTTCGATGGGCGATATGTTTGGCGATGACCACACGCCTAACACCACCACCAGTGCCGACATGGATTTTTATCATCGTGACCTGCTGCAATACCTCACCGAAGCCTGCTATTCGATGCCGTTCTTCTTTTGTTTGGGCAACCACGAAGGGGAATTTGGGTATTATCTCAAACAAAATCCACCCAACAACATCGCCGTTTATGCCACCAACTGGCGTAAATTCTACTTTGCCAATCCGTTTCCGAATGGATTTTATACGGGCAATAGCGTCAAGGAAGCACACGGTATGGACTTGCCCGAAAACTACTATGCTTTCACTTGGGGCGATGCCCTGTTTGTTGTTATAGATGTTTATCGGCATTGCGACATCAACGAAAAACCGCAAAACTGGGATTGGACACTCGGCAAAACGCAGTATGATTGGTTAAAACAAACCCTCGAAACCAGCAAAGCCAAGTACAAGTTTGTGTTTGGGCACCATACCCGTGGGCAGGGTCGTGGGGCGGTTGTTACGGCCAAAGATTACGAATGGGGTGGTAACAACGGCAAAAGTACATACGAATTTGACACGCAACGCCCGGGCTGGGGATTGCCCATTCATCAGTTGATGGTCAAAAATGGGGTGAATATATTTTTTCAGGGACACGACCACCTTTATGCCAAAGAATCGTTAGACGGCTTGGTTTACCAAGAGACACCTATGGCTTGCGACTCTACATACACCATTGGTATGCTGGCCAATGCCGATGCATACACCGACGTAAAACTGGACGGTTCGGGGCACTTGGTGGTCACAGTTTCGCCCGAAAATGTCAAAGTCGAATACGTTCGTGCTTACTTGCCTGCCGACACCAAAGATGGAAAACACAAAAATGGCGAAGTGGCACATAGCTACACCGTTGTGGCAGGCAATACAATGCCTAACCCCAATCAGGTGATTTTGGGTACCAACGCAGTTCCCAACTCGGCCAACGAAATGAAGGTTTACCCAAATCCTACTTTCGATAAATTGAAGGTAGAATTACCTGATAATACAGCAACCTTTGAGATAAAAGTGTTCGATGCCTTTGGTAAAATGATTTTGCAGTCGCAGTCACCCGAAATAGACATGAGTTCGTTTGCAAGCGGAACGTACCTGCTGTATGTCGAAACCAAAAGCGAAAAATTGACCAAGAAAATCATCATAACTCATTAAAAAAGAGACGTGTTAATGAAAAAATATTTTTTCATATCCTGCCTATTTTGGGGAATTGGGGCGACAGTTTTTGCCCAGAATTTCACCGAAATCTTAGGTCGCCCCACCAACAAATCCATCACGATGAGCATCTTATTTGATGCCGCTACTGAGGTTTATTGGGAATATGGTACAACTTCGGGAAACTATACGCAAAAAACAGAAACGTATAAACTCGCTGCTGATACCCCCTTAGAGGCTGAATTGACAGGTTTAAATGCCAATACGAAATATTTTTACCGTACTCGTTACAAGGCAAGTGGCGCAACGGGCTTTTTGATGGGAACAGAGCGCACTTTTCAAACCCCACGACCTCCAGGAAGTACTTTTACGTTTGCCGTGGAAGCCGACCCCCACCTCGACGAAAACACTACCCCCGAATCTTATACGCTGACTCTAAAAAATATTTTAGCCAAAAAGCCTGACTTCCTGATTGATTTGGGCGATGATTTTATGGTGGATAAATTGGCCGTAAAATCCCAATCCGAAATCACAAAGCGTACGATTTACAACCGCCCGTTTTTCAATGAAGTTTGTCATACCGTACCGCTTTACATTGTTTTAGGCAACCACGAAGGCGAAGCGGGGTACTTTTTAAACGGTACAGCCAACAGCGTTCCCGTAATGGCCACCAATACCCGTAAGTTGTACTATCCCAACCCCGTACCCAATGAGTTTTATAGTGGCAACGAAACCCCCGAAACCTTCGTGGGGTTGCGAGAAAATTATTACTCGTGGGAATGGGGCAATGCGCTTTTTGTAGTGCTTGACCCCTATTGGTATTCTGCTAAAAAAACAGCTTGGGGTTATACCCTTGGCGACAAACAATTCGAGTGGTTTCAGAAAGTATTGAGCACCAGCAAAGCCAAGTTTAAGTTTGTGCTTTGTCATCAGTTGGTAGGCGGCGGGGTGGATGGTTTAGATGGTCGAGGTGGCACTGAAGTAGCGCATCTTTACGAGCAAGGTGGCTACAATCTCGACGGCAGCTATGGTTTTGATACCAACAGACCAGGCTGGAAAAAGACCATCAATGCCATTATGAAAGAAAACAAAGTGACCTTGTTTTTGCACGGCCACGACCATTTTTATGGAAAACAGGAAAAAGATGGTCTTATTTTTCAGGAAGTACCCCAACCTTCCGCCAAAAATATCACTAACATAACGGGTACAGAATACGGCTACATTGACGGAGTTTTGATGCCCAACCGTGGTTTTTTACAGATAACCGTAGGCAACGAAGATGTGAAAGTAGAGTACATTCGCACGTATTTGCCCAGCGAAGAAAAAGGCAATGTAAAAAACGGGGAAGTGGCACACAGCTACACAATAAGTGCCAACGTAGTAACGGGCATTAACGAAATAAAAGAAAAAGAGTACTTAAAAGTTTATCCCAACGCCACCAAAGGCATCGTAAAAATAGAGTTTGCCGAACCCACCACCAACTTCGATGTCAGACTTGTCAATACTTTGGGTCAAATTTTATTAGAAACCAAGCAAAATGAGCTTGATTTAAGCCAATTTCCCAACGGTACTTACTTGCTCAATATCTGGACTGAAAAATACCAATTTAACCGAAAAGTCGTTGTAAGCCACTAAAACCTGAATCATGAAAAACCTTATTTTATTTTTTGCCTTTCTTTTTACCACCACCCTATATGCCCACGTAGGTGACCACACGCCCGACCGAGGCATTGTTTATACCATCAACGGAAAAGAGGTAGAAGGGCATTTTTTGATGAGCCGAGATGATAAGGTATTCATTGAATTACAAAACGGAAAGGTGATTTCGGCACCTCTCAACGATTTTTCGTTTAGAAACCGCGAAAGCCTGAGCGAGAAAATTGCGGCATTGAAAAAGTTGAATCGAGAAAAAAACAAAGTCAAAGAAAGTAGCTCAATCAACAGATTATCAGCCGTTTTGTCGCTTTTCTTCTTTACGTTGTTTCTTTTTCTTATCAAAAAAATAGAGAACATCGGCTTTGCCAAATTAATGTTTATTTGTACAAGCATTGGCGGGTTTCTGTATGCGTGTAAGACCACCGAAGCTGTTGTAACCCCCAACCCAAATACCCAAACAACCATCGCCAAAACCGACCCTGCTTTTATTGAAGCAGTATATAGTCCATTTAAAAGTAACGTCAAAACACGCTACGACAATACTTATTTTTACATCGAATCAAACGGGCTACCTACCCACAACATGATGGTAGGAATTACGAGTTGGCAGCAACAAGTGCCTATCCCACAAGACTATACGGGCACTAATTCTTGGTCTATTCCGCTCAATCCTGAGTTGGCCACTACCCCTTTGAGCCTCAAAACCAATTTTATGAAAGGCGCCGTAGCCATTGCCCCCAATGGTATCCCGATTTTTAACCCACTCAACAACCGAGGCGAAGACGCTTTTATCATTGGCGAGCTCGACAAATGGGGCGGACATTGCGGTCGTGCCGACGATTATCACTACCACATAGCCCCCCTACATTTTGAAGCAACAGCAGGCAACAATCCCATTGCGATGGCACTCGATGGTTTTCCGATTTATGGCTCAAAAGAACCCGACGGCTCGGCCACGCTGCCCTTAGACGAATACAACGGCCATGACTACAAAGGCTCGTATCACTACCACGCTACTACCAAGTACCCTTATTTTATGGGGGCCATGCGAGGAAAAGTAACACTCGACCCCGCTACACCTGCCCCCGAAAATCAGATAATTCCGCAAGCTAAAACTTCGGCGATACGCCCAGCAGGCGACCCACTCAAAGGGGCGTCCATCACTGATTTTAAAACCACAGGCACAAATGCGTATTCGCTCGAATACACACTCAACAACCAAAAAGGGTATGTGAATTACAGTTGGGACAATGCCGGCAATTTTACCTACACATTCATTGGCACCGACGGAAAATCAACAACCTCTAAATACACAAGAAAATAATTTCAACATGAACGCTTTCAAATTCAGCGCCTTGGGCATTTTAATGGTTGTTTTGTTGGGATGTAAGAAAGACACCCAAGAGCCTACACCTGCCGACAACGGCATGTTTAGCTTGCAAAGCACAGGGGTAACCAACGGGGTGTTGGCTGCCAAATATACCTGCGACGGACAAAGTTACGCCCCACCGCTATCATGGGCCAATGCCCCAACCAGAACAAAACAATTTGCCATTACAATGCACCACATTCCACCCACGGGCGACAAGCACGTTTATTATTTGTTGTACAACATTCCATCAACCATCACTTCACTGCCCGAAAACAACACCACACTCGGACTTTTTGGCATTAACACCGTTAACGGAAAAAACACCTACACGCCACCCTGTTCGCAGGGGCCAGGGGCTAAAATTTACGTCTTGACCGTTTATGCACTTTCAGAACAGCCCGTCATAAGCGTTGCCCCCTCAAAACTAACGATGGACATCCTCACCGAAGCCATGAGCAAAATCACCTTAGCCAAGTCAGAATTGTCGGTGAGTTATACGCGGCCGTAGCGAAAGTAATTTCAAAAACTAAATCATGTTCAATTTTTCCTGAAAGAACTCAAGAACTGACAAAAGAAGCAGGGTTTTTCTACCAGTTCGACGATGCCAAAACAAAAGAATACCAAGAAATATTTAAATTTTAACACCAATAAATCAGTAAATTTGGTGTGATTGGGTATTCCAATAGTAAGTATCCAATTTTCAAACCTTTAATCTTTTTCTTATGAGACACATTCTTTTTTGCTTATTCATTTTTACCATTGTTATCTGCAACAGCATTGACGCAACTGCCCAATACAACCGAGTGGCAATGAATCGTGAATACATCATTTCACTTACTCCACAGTGGAAAGGCGAGCGCCTGCCTGATGGAAGACCCTTAGTATCAGACAATTTACTGGAAAGACTCAAAAAAGTAGTATTGACTCACGCTTGGGGAGGTTTGAAAAAAAACAAATTTAATAATCAGTACCAAGGGAATTGGATGATGGTCAACCCCGATAAAAATACCATCATGACTGGGCGGGCGGTAACGGCGCAGTATATGCCACTGCGGCCTGATTTTGGCGATGTCATCAGAAAAGTGGGCTTGGCAGAAGGACACGGCGAAAAAGCCCTATCGAATGTATGGCCAATAGAAATGCTGAAAGATGGAGATGTGTACGTAGCTGATGGTTTTGGAAAAATGAATGAGGGAACCCTCATCGGCGACCGATTGGCCAACTCTATCTACTCAAAATCAAAACGTGGTGTGGTATTTTGGGGTAGCGTACGGAATTTGCAGGAGATTCAGAAAGTGGAAGGATTTAACGGTTGGATATTGGGAAATCACCCATCTGCCATCAATGAAGTGATGCTCACCTCCATCAATGCGCCCATCCGAATCGGTGATGCCACTGTATTACCTGGAGATGTAGTTTATGCCAGTCCGTTTGGAACTCTTTTCCTACCTGCTTATTTGGTGGAAGGCATCGTATTAGAAGCAGAAATAAGTAATCTTCGTCACGTGTACGGAATCATGCGTAACAAGGCGGGTGATTGGACTACCGGTCAGATAGACAGCGACTATACCCCGCAAATGAATAAAGAATTTCATGACTATTTGAGAGGTTTGCCGGACAACAAACTGCCCATGCCTCGCAAAGAACTGAATACCTATTTGGACGCCCACAAATAAGTCAGTGGGATAATATTTAACCGTAAATCAAATCATCTGACCGTCTAAATCAACAGGCGGTCAGAATGAAAATTAGATTCTTTGGATCAATAGTGCGCTACAAATTTTAATGTAAAATAATGCGTCAATTCGCTGGAAACGCACTTTTGCATATATAGCTAATTTATCGCAGCGGCGAACCGTTTCAATATCTGGTAATTTGCCCATACACGCATAAAAATAACTCCTAAAATTTAAAAACTTCATTTTAAGCAAATGGACGGTTTAAATGAATTTTAAAAATGTAGCGGAGTATTGAATTAAGCAAGAAAAAATCAAAATTTTGATTGGCTAATTAACGCGAGCCAAGCTTCTTTTATCTTACCATTTATTAAAAATTTTTTAGCCATTTCTTTAAAATTTTCACTTGGATTTTCTTTAATAAAAATAGCAATTTCTTCCTCAGTAGGTAAGTTTTCAATATTCCCTAATCTACCTAAATCATTGCCAGAAAATGATGAATCATTTTTAATAAAATCAGGAATGGCATCAATGCCAATACCTTTATGAACACTTGGCTTGGCAACTGCAAATAAGGCATCACCTGAAGCCCTCACATACCAATCGCCCCCCAGACGAGCCACCCAATCTGTTTTGGTTTGGTCAATTTTGCCATTTTCGTCTAAAATGTCCTCAGAAAAATGGGCCAAAACTACTTCACAGATTACTAAATTTGGCGAACCGCCTTCTTGACTCATTTGTATAACTTGTTTCACTTTACACTCAAAGGCCGCTTTCGATTCTAGAACTCTTGGTGGTTTCACCATAACAGAAGCAGCCTCAGTAAAGCCACCTTTTACAAATTCGTTGATACCCTTTTCATATTCGCAACTCGCCAGCGACATTTGTTCTACCATCGCAAAATCGACCATATTAATGACCACCTCATCGTGTTCAAGTACATTTTCGAGGGTATGTTTTTGACTGCCGTCTCTCACACGTCTATTTGGTGAAAAAATAAGTGTAGGCGGATTGGTACCAAATACATTAAAAAAACTAAATGGACTCAGATTCACTTTTCCGTCTTTATCAATAGTTGACGCAAACGCAATAGGCCTTGGGGCTATTGAGCTTTGTAAATAACCATGCAAAACTGCCACGGAAACTTCTTTGGGGTTGATAGTTAGCATAATTGAAATTTACTTAGAAGGTAATATGGTTGTTCTTACTTCGCCAAAGTCAACACTATAATCCTCATTTACAGCATATCCTTTTATAACAATGGTATCACCATCTTCTAAAAATGTGCGGGTGCTACCGTCTGGCAATGCAATAGGATTTTTACCGCCCCAACTTAGCTCCAATAATGAACCATAACTATCAGGCGTTTTTCCTGAAATAGTACCTGAACCCATCACATCACCTACATTGAGATTACAACCGTTTACAGTATGATGAGCTATCTGCTGAGCCACCGTCCAATACATATTTTTGAAATTTGACTTGCACAATAATACTTCAGTCTGTGTTTTATCAGCATTTGGAATGAGGTAAACCTCCAGTGTAATATCAAAATTTTTGCGATTTTTTTCTTGCAAATAAGGCAGTACTTCTGGATTTTGAACCTCGGCATCTACTCTGAATGGTGCTAATTCTTCAATAGGTACGACCCAAGCGGCTATGGAAGAGAAAAAGTTTTTGGCTAAAAATGGCCCAAGGGGAACGTATTCCCATCTTTGAATATCTCGTGCAGACCAATCGTTAAACAAGCTAAATCCAAATACATAATCTTCTGCTTGATTAACATCTATAGCGTTTCCAATTTCATTGTTTTTACCAATGATGGTAGCCATTTCTAATTCTATATCAAGCCTTTTACTTTCAGAAAAAATAGGCATTGTAGTATCGCTGGCATTGACTTGACCTTTTGGTCTATAAAAGTTTTGACCTGATACAAATATAGAACTCGATCGCCCATGATAGGCCACTGGAAGGTGCTTCCAGTTAGGCAAAAGTGCATTGTTTGGGTCTCTAAACATGACGCCAACATTGTAAGCATGCTGCTCTGATGAATAAAAGTCTGTATAATCGCCAATTCTAATTGGTAAATGTAAATTTGCCTCTGTTTGAGAAACCACACAATTTGGGTATTCTTCAAGGTTTATGTTTTTTAAAATTTGAGTTACTGCATTCGTTTTGTCTTTGCCAAGACTGATAAAGTCATTGAGAAAATCATTTTCAAATACAGAATTATCAATTTTTAATGCTTCAAAAACATTCTTTTCCGCCAAAAGAAATAGATCAACAATTTGCCCTTGTATTTTGGCTGCTAATCTTTTCGGGTTTTCTTTAATGCTATATATGCCAAAGGCGATTCCTTGTTTCATTTTCTATTTTTTTATTTTTTTCCTATTCCAACCAACTCTTATAATATTTCCCATCATCAATTTTCAAAGCATCTTCAGTTACACATAAAGGCCTGAAAGTATCTATCATTACCGCCAACTCTTCTGTTCCAGTATGACCGATACTTCGCTCATAGGCTCCTGGTGCGGGGCCATGTGGTATACCTGCAGGATGCAATGTAATATGTCCTTGTTCAATGTTGTTTCGGCTCATAAAGTCACCATCCACATAATACAACATTTCATCACTATCTATGTTAGAATGGTTGTACGGTGCAGGAATACTCAATGGATGGTAATCGTACAATCGTGGCACGAATGAGCAGATTACAAAGGCCTTAGTTTCAAAAGTCTGATGCACTGTTGGTGGTTGATGCACACGGCCTGTGATGGGTTCAAAATTGTGAATTGAAAACCCATAAGGAAAATTATATCCGTCCCAGCCAATCACATCAAATGGGTGCGTTGGGTATAACATTTCGTATAAAACACCTTGCTTTTTGATTTTTATGATAAAATCGCCTTTTTCATCGTGGGTTTCGAGGTCTTGGGGTAATTTTAAATCACGCTCACAAAATGGCGAATGCTCTAAGAGTTGCCCAAAATGATTTCTGTATCGTTTTGGTGTATATATTGGATGAAAACTTTCTGCGTATAAAATTCGATTTTGTTCTGTATCAAAATCTATTTGATAAATCATACCTCTTGGAATGATAAGATAGTCACCATACTCAAAAGCGATATTGCCCAGCATGGTTCTCAAAGTACCACTGCCTTGGTGTATAAAAAGCATTTCGTCGGCATCTACATTTTTGTAGAAATATTCACGAAGCGATTTTTTTGGTGCTGCCAAACCTATGTGAATGTCAGAATTTACCAGAAGTGGGGTACGACTTTCTAAAAAATCATCCTTCGGTTTTACCTCAAAACCTTTCAAAAGGCGGGCTTTCATGCCTTTTTCAATGGCTATTTTAGGCGAAACGTCTTTTTCGGACAAAATCTCTTTGACCATAGTAGGCCGATGTATCTCATACAAAAGAGACGACATGCCATCGAAGCCAATTGTTCCAAACAGTTGCTCATAGTATAGCCCACCATCAGTTTTTTTAAACTGAGTGTGCCGCTTTTGGGGCATTTTTCCTAATTTATGATATATGGGCATAATTTTAATTTATAACATTTAAACTATGAACGTTTCTAAGAGTTTCTGCAATCTCTTCATCTATCATTT
The DNA here is from genome assembly GCF_027484545.1 of Runella sp. Classification (GTDB taxonomy): domain Bacteria; phylum Bacteroidota; class Bacteroidia; order Cytophagales; family Spirosomataceae; genus Runella. The sequence goes on from NZ_JAIXST010000157.1 coordinate 55,087, forward strand.
CCTGCTCAGTTTTGATTAGACTATCTTGTTCAAAGAGATTTCCAGACATATATGAATTGATTAAATCTAATGCATTCGTAAATCTAAAATTTCGCCATCTACCCAAAATGTATTGGTCTGGGGTAAATAAGTAGGCACCTCCATCCACTAAATCATAAAGTTTTGAAAGTTTTTCGTTTTTGAAAATATCAATTTCGATAATCTCTATTTTGGCATCGGATATTTGTTTCTTTTCATCCTCCGAAAGCCTGTTTTCATCAATTAGTAGAGTAAAATGATAACCTAATTTATCTATCAAATAGTCATTATCATTACTACAATCTTTTACAGCTCTTCCAGGTTCCAAGTCCTGACTTTGCCAGCAGCCTTCTTCGGAATTTAAATATTTCCCATATACACAAGGTATGCTTAGTCGGCCACAATTTATTTGCTTTTTATAAAATACATCTGTCTTTGCTTTTTCTAAAATAGCATTTCTAATGGCAGTAGCTTCTTCACCCTGTGGGGCAATAAATGTATTAGATTGACCCGTGCAAGCGATATTTTGGTCTGCAGCAGCGACCCTTTCGGCATTATAAGTTTCTAAAAGTTCCTTGTTATTGCCTCGTAAAATTGCGGCAAGTTTCCAACTCAAATTATCAGCGTCTTCAATGCCACTATTGGCACCTCTTGCTCCGAATGGACTTACTACATGGGCCGCATCACCTATGAAGATGACATTTTTATGAACAAATCTCTCTAATTTCTTACTGCTAAAACTATAGATACTGGTCCAATCCAATTTGAAAGGTCGGTCTTTAATAACGCTTTTAATTTTACTACTAATAAATTCCTTGTCTTGAGCAATCGAACTGTCTGCATTTTTTCCCAATTTAAAATCCAATCGCCATAAATTGTCTGGTTGCTTATGCAACAAAATACTTTGCCCAGGTGCAAAAGGTGGGTCAAACCAAAACCATCTTTCAGAAGGAAAGTCGGCTTCCATTTTAAAATCTGCAATGAGGAATCGTTCTTCAAACCGCTCTCCTTGCATCTCCAAATTCTTGAGTTTGCGAATGGTACTTCTACTGCCATCACAAGCGACAAGGTATTTGGTTTGTATTGAATAATTGCCTTCTGGCGTTTCGATATCGACTTTTACAATTTCGTCATTAATGTGTTCGATATTTACTACTTTATTCTGCCATCTTATGTCAATTTTAGGTTCTTTCAATACCGCATCTATCAAAAAATGCTCAACATAATACTGTTGTAGATTAATAAAAGCCGGATATTTTGATAGCATTTCGGGCGATAAATCAAAACAGTCAATTTCCTGTTCTCTGAAAAAAATACGGCCAACATTCCATTGTACCCCTTTTTCTATCATCGGTTTTGCTACTCCCAATTTATCAAAAATCTCTAAACTTCGTTTGGCAAAACATATAGCACGACTGCCCACACTCACCTGATTGCCTTCATCTAAAAGCAAAACTCCGACGCCTTGTTTTGCCAATGACAAAGCCAATGTTAAGCCCACAGGACCTCCACCTACGATGCTTAAATCATAAATTTTAGAATTACCATCGCTTAATTCGGGCGGTTTTACAAATGGATAAGTTTGGTATTCAAACATGGTTATTTTATCAAAAAAGTATTGAATGTGTTTGGTTTTAGTGAAGGATTTATGGTTTTCCCTCCAATTTTGATATTGATATTTTTTTGTTCACTACTGTCGTTATGCACCAAAATAGCTATGCTTTTATCGGGATTTTCAAAGGCAATAATGTTATCAAAAGCCCCTTCGGTTTCCACTTTTTGAGCATTTGGTTTTACAAAATGGCTCAAATGCTTCATTAGATAATACTCATGGCTATATCTATATTTTTTGGTCAAGGTATCGACAACTACAAGCGAGTTTTGATGCCAGCCCCAAGTACTTACGCCACCTTCATTTAAAGACATATTCCAGTACATGTATGCTGTTACCCCATTGTTTAGAAAATGCTTCATGAGGTCCCAAGAGTGAAGGGCACCCTTCCAATCGTTATAACCATTACCACATTCTTGTTCTGACTGGTATAAATTTAAGTTGGGATAATTTTTGTTTATTGCCGCAATAGCATCTTTACCAGCCCATTGAAAGCCCACCCCTTTGATGTATGGTTTACTTTTGGGGTCTGTCAGTAAGGTATCAACCAATTTATAATTTGGTCTTTCCATGGTTCCAAAAAAGACATCAATATTCTTTTTTTGCATTTCAGGTCCTAAGTACGATACAAAATTTACCAAACTTGAGGCCTTCCAAGTGCAGCTCGGAAACACTTGGTCTGAGTTAAACTCGTTTTGGGGCATTACCATGCCTATTTTAATGCCTTCTTTTTTGTAAGCATCAATAAACTTTGAAAAATACAGGCTGTATGCTTTAAAATATTTATCCTCCTGTATAAATCCGTCATGCCCTTCTTTTATAGTTTGCTCGGGTTTCATTCCATTGCTAATGCCTCTAAAATCCATTCCCCAACTGTCTCGCATTTTTTGCAATCTATCTGCTGGCCACTTACTTACATCAGGCACAGGTCTTGAGGCATAGTGCTTATTGTATTTCATCCAAGTAGGCGGAGACCAAGGCGATGCCCAAAGTTTTAGGGCAGGATTGTATTTTTGAGCGTTTTTAATGAAGGGAATCAAAGTTTCAAAATCATTTTTGATGCTAAAATTTTTCATTTCAAAATCTCCATCCGTTTCATTATAAGAATACCAATTTCTGGAGAAATCGTTTGCACCTACTGGCATGCGACAAATAGTGAAATTGGCTCCGATATTGGGTGCAAAAAACTCTTTTATGATAGACTCACGGTCTTTGGTGGGCAAAACATTAAGAGAAGTCCAACCCAGCTCATTGAAACATGCCCCAAAACCTTCGATTTTTTGTTGAGGTTTATCAAGTCTGATTTCTACATCAATTTTATCTGAAGCCTTACCAAGCTTTGGACTTTTTTGTTTTATCCATTGCTGCGATTCTGAAGTAGAAACCCAGCTTACCGTATTCTGTGAAAATACACTTTTTGAAATAAGGTTACTTGCCAGTAATGCGAGTATTATTATATTTTTTTTCATTTTTATTTAAATTTTTTGTCAATTATTTTTTTTCAGGTATCCAATAATCGTAAATAAGATATTCGTTGATATGTGGACCTATAATACCGCCAATCTTTTTATAATTGGGGTGTGTATAAAAAACAGAATCCCTTACAAATTCAGATTCAAAAGTCATATAAAATGAATGTTTGTAGCCTTTGTCGAGGTTTCCTCTGCTTGATACGTTTTTATTAAAACTTAGGTCGTTTACTCCTTTTATAGTACCAAAAAGTTCGTACATAGCTTTTTCAATGGTATCCATTGGGGCAGTTTCTTTAAAGTTAAATAAGACGATGTGGTGTAGTTTGCTTTCTGCCAACTTAGCCTTACTCACTTTATTACTGCTTAATTTTGAGCTACATCCCACATTAACAAAGGCTAAACAAACCAATAGTTTTAAAAACAATTTCATTTTCATAGATTTAAAATTTTGTTAAACAAATCTTTGCTTCTTTTACCATTTGACTTACAATTTCTGCCACAGGTTTTATATCTTTAATTAGTCCAACTGATTCTCCAGCCAAAAGGCTCATTTGCTCAAAATCACCTGTAGTTTCAGGAGTTGGTAGCACACCCGAAAACCGCCTGATTGGCCCCATCGCCGACTGACCTATGATTGGAAAATCTTCAGGTTTTTTATTGGCATAAGGGGCAGGATAATCTTTGCCTTCATATTCGGCAACTATTTTATTGCGAATGCCCCTTACTGTGGCATCCGGGAAATCAAAACCAAATATGTTATGATGCACTGTATCATGCACCTCGGATACCACAACCCTTTTTTTGTATTCCGGATGAGCATTGGATTCTGGCGTAGCTAAAAAACGAGTACCTACCGAAACAGCATCCGCCCCCAAAGTAAGTGCAGCGGCCAAGCCTTGGCCATCCGCTATGCCACCTGCAACAATTAGGGGTATATCTGGCAAGGCTTTTTTAATATTGGGCAATAAAGAAAATACAGAAGCGGTGCTTCTATTATGTCCTCCAGCTTCGTATCCCTGCACAATTAAGGCATCTGCACCAGCTTCAACGGCTATCTTGGCTTCTACCAAACTGCCTATCTGTATCCAAATTTTTACCTTGTTTTCTTTTAGTCTCTTTATATATTGAGCTGGCACATCGTCCCAGAAAAAAACTACGACGGGTACTTTCTCGGCAATACATACTTCAATATGTTCAATCTGAGTGAAGCGTGGTATGAAATTTATACCAAATGGTTTTCCTTTTAGCTCTGTTTTTATTTTTTGTATCTGGCTTTTCAAATAATCTATAGGAAATCCCGAACCACTCATTTGACCCAATGCACCCGTTTTTGAAACGGCTATGGCCAAGTCAGCATTGGCAATGAAGGCCATACCTGCTGAGATGATAGGAACCGATAATCCGTATACCTTCGTCAATTTGGTTTGTAGGGCTATAGTCGCTACATTTTCAGCTTTTACTATAGAAGGTGTTGCTGCAAATGCCGCTCCTAAAGCGGTATTCTTCAAAAATGACCTTCGAGAATTATTTGATGCCTTCATGTTAATTGTTTTTTATTTAAGTAGTCGATTAAAAGTTCTCAAGTATTAATTTTTCTACTACACTGGAATTATCAACGACATTAAGTCTCCCCAATCCGGGGAGATTTAATGGGGGCTTTAAATACTTGCTTGCAATGCAAACCACATTTCTTTGTCCTTTTCCGCCGTCCATATTTTAGGATGCTTGATGCCTTGTGCTTCTTCATAAGCACGGGTCACATTGAATGGCATACAATGTTCAAAAATTACATAATCGCCAAAAATAGGTTTCATTAAACCATGAATCTCTTTGTAGGCTTCGGTCAAATCTAAACCTTTTGCGACTGCAGCTTTTGCTGTTTCGAGCAACATGGTTACGTATTTCGTGGTGCTATCTATTGACTCATTTACTTCTTTTTCGTTAAAGAGAGCATTTCCACGGCCTGGGACTGCACAAACAGCACCCAATGCTTTTATATGTTGCAGCGTTTGGGGCCACTCTTCTAATTGGGCATCTCCACAATAAGGTGTAGCTCCGTATTCAAGCAAGTCTCCACTAAAAAGTGCCTTGCAATCTGGCACCCAAGCCACTATGTCTCCACGTGTATGGCCAGCACCCAAGTGTTTCAATTCTACAATTCTATTGCCCAAATTGATCGTCATAGCTGTCTCGAAAGTGATGGTAGGGTAAGTCAAATGTGGAATGGATTCAACAGACCTAAATAACCTTGGAAAACGGTCTGTTTCGCTTTTGAAATCCTGCTCTCCTCTTTCATTTATCATTTCTAAAGTTTTGGTAGAGCATATTATTTCGGCACCTTCAAATGCCGATGCACCCAATACCCTCACTGCATGATAATGACTTAGAATTAAGTATTTTATAGGCTTATCAGTAACTGTTCTGATTTTTTCTATGAGTGCCTTTGCCATCACTGGAGTGGCTTGAGCTTCCATAACCAACACATGGTCGTCTCCAATAATGACCGCACTATTGGGGTCACCTTGGGTGGTGTAAGCGTAAATATTAGGTGCTATTTCAGTAAATGTGATTTGTTTTTCTTCCAAATCTGAAACACTGGCAAACTGTTTTTGCATGATTTCTGTATTTTAAAATTTTATTCGTGTAAGTCTTTGCTTTCTTTTAAAAAAGGATTAATTATGAATGCTAATGCCACTAATCCTATGGGATAAATTAATCCAACAAAAGGTGACATAGCGATACCCACTATTATATTTGCTTTGAGGAATTCTGTAACCAATGGTGTAGCCCCACCTATGAGTCCATTGCCTATATTGTGGGTAAAGCCCATGCTTGTATAGCGTACCTTGCTTTCAAAATACTCCATTACAAAAATGCCCATTGGGCCATATACCAATGCACTGGCAATCATATTTATAAATGCCATAATAATAAATAGTAAGGTTGTGTTCAAAGGCAAACCATGAGCGGTGCTCAAACCATCAGGATTACCCAAGGTATTAAAAAAGTAGAATGATATTGGTATAGAAATTAAGCCTAAACATATACCCATGTAAATGACTTTTTTTCGTCCAATTTTATCGCTCCAAGCTCCTGCCCATTGAAAAAACGGTGTTCCAAGAAGCATGGCAACAGCCAAAATAGTGAAACTTGTAAACTCGTCAATTTTCATGGCTCTCTGTAAAAAATAAAGAGTTACAAATTGGGAGGTCTGCATAATGGTACTCTGGGCAGCATTTCCTCCGAAAATCAACATCAACATGAGCTTAATTTGCTTCCATGAATTCAAAGATTCTTTTACTGGTGATTTAGATAAATTGCCTGAGGCTTTCATTTCTAAATACACTGGCGTTTCGTCCATTTTTCGCCTTGCCAAATAGGAAAATAATACTAAAAAAGCACTACTCAAAAATGGCAATCTCCAACCCCAACTAATAAAAGCCTCAGGACTCATTACAGACTGCACTGCTATTACAACAACTAAACAAAGCAAAAGACCAATTGGAACAGTAGCTTGAATAAACCCAGTATAATAGCCTCGCTTATCAGCAGGTGCATTTTCGGCAACATATACAATAGCACCAGAATACTCACCACTCAATGCAAAGCCTTGTGCCAATCTTAATAATAATAATAGGACTGGTGCCGCCCAGCCTATTTGACTAAAAGTAGGAATAAGACCGATGAAAAATGTGGCTCCACCCATAAGTAACAAGGATAGCAAAAATGATTTTTTACGGCCTTTTCTGTCGCCCATACTCCCAAAGAAAAGTGAGCCAATAGGCCGTACAAAAAAAGAGGAACCTACAATAGCCAAAGTCTCTAAAAATGCGGTATTACTATTGGCAGGAAATAGCTGACTACTCAATAATTTTGCTAATATGACAGCCAAAAACAAATCGTACCACTCTAACAAAGTCCCTGTTGCAGAGGCTATTATAGCCGTTTTCATTTTATTTTCAAGCATCATAGTTTTTTAGATACAGTTATAAATGATTGATTTTAAGACAGCTTGGGTTTCTTTTTTTTGATCTTCTGAAATATTTTTAAGAGCAAAATCTCTAAATTTCGGAACTTCTTTTTTTAGCATATCAATAGTTTCGTTTCCCTTTTGAGTAATATTTATTTGAGTCATTTTCCCATGAGTTGGGTGCGAAATTCTTTCCACATATCCATTGGATTCCAAAAGATCAATAATCCTTGTAATCGAAGCTTTATCTTTAAAAACTCTTTTGGCAACTTCGGTTTGAGTGATTCCATTGTAGTCAATAATGATGTTTAGAACAAGCCATTGGTCCAGGGTGATCTCATATCCCGCATTCTTCAATTGGGTCTGAAAATATTGGCGATATACCTTTATTGCCTTCTCTAAAGTGTAAAAAAATGACTGATTAAGCTGTTCCATGCCCCAAATTAAATATTTATGTTGATATATCAACATAAATATTAATATTATTTTATTTTCATTGAATATTTTGTGAATTTTCAATTTTTACCAACCAGTTTTCCAACAAACCTTTTTGCCCATTTATAGTCGAAATTGAGTTAGGCTAAAATAGGGTATGAATATACTGTGTGTACTTGCACTTGTTTTAGTGATTTTTTGTTGCCCAGCCGTTGCTCAAATAAACACGGAAACGCCGAAGCCCTATTACTAATAGGGCTTCGGCGTTTTTAACTTAACCATTTGTATTGCCGCTGTCCGTGTCTTCCCCAATGCTATTAAGTTAAGGGATAACCCATTTATAATCAATAGATTAATTTTATCTTTGTGATTTTAAACAACCAATCAATGAATCACAAAAAAAATTAATTACAGAGGTAGATTCCACATTGGAATTTCTAAAAAAAGTATCCCATTTTATACATAACCCTCAGACTATCAGTGACTTTAAAGAGGACAAATCCTTTTTTACTCGTAAGAGTAAGCTATCATTTTCATCAATAACCATCCTTTTGATGAATCTTTTTAAAGACTCTGTTGAGTATTCTTTGACAACATTTCTACCCGAACTCTGGTGTGAATCTGTTACAGGTGCTGCTTTTTCATTGGCTCGCTACAAAATAAAAATAGCCCTTTTCCTTGAATTGAACAATAGGATGACAGCGCATATTTTAGAATTACCACCCAAACTTTGGAATGGATTTCAACTTATTGCCGGTGATGGAACAAGTATTAATATGCCATCCTCCCCAAAAATAAAAGAGCACTTTGGCATTTATTCGGTTTCGGGAAAAAAAACAAAAACGTGCCTTGCCGGTGCTTTTATACTTTATGATGTTCTTTCAGGTTTTGTTCTTGATTCAATTATTGCCCCTATCAGTATTGGCGAGTCCATGTTGATGAGACCCCTGTTAAAAAATCTAAAAATACCCAATGCGCTGATTCTTCTTGACAGAGGTTTTGATTATTTTTCAACAATTAAGCTACTATCAGTCAATAGTTTATCTTTCTGTATTCGTTTAAAAACCAGTCAGTCTGATTTTGCATAAAAGGCATTTTTAAACCCATCAGATGATTTTATTACGGACTGGATTGCCAGTGAAGCCGAAAAGGTAACTACTCAAAATCAAAACTTGGACATTAACCCAATTAGGGTTAGGGTGACTAAAATAAGCTTAAATAGTGGTGAAATAGAATTGTTGGCCAGCTCATTACTTGATTTAGTTCAAATTACGACTACTCAAATTTCAGAACTATATCAACTACGGTGGCCTGTAGAAGAGGCCTACAAAAATCTGAAGCCTAAAATGAAACTTGAACAATTCTCATGCCGTCATTACAAAGGAATATATCAAGAATTTTACACTCCTATTTTTATGCTGAATCTGACTTCACTACTGGGTAATCAAGCTCAAAAACAAATTACTCAAAGAACTCAAAGGCGAAAATTATCTTATCAATATAATTGGCAAAATGCTTTTAAATTTGTTAGAGATAAATTTATAAGCCTTATGAAATCTGTTGATATTCAAAGTGTTGTAACTTCTATACTCACTAAAATCAATCATTCCATAAGCGCTATAAAGAATGCTCGTTGCTTTGAAAGAATTAAACATCACAAACGTAAAAACAGATACTCTCAGTGTTATAAATAGAAAACAAAAAGGAACATAGCGATCACAGTTTTGAGATTTGAATAAAAGCAAATACTATAGAGTAAAGACCTTTTTTTGCCTAAAAAATAAAATCGTATAAAAATCAAGCTTATTGAGCCAAAAAATAAAAAACAAAATTGTACTATTCCTGTATTTAAACTTGTCAATACCTAACTTAATAGCATTGGGGGCCTCACGAACAATGTCAATTTAAGTTTTGTGGAACCTATTTATTTCTTCTTCAAAGCTTCCGCAATTGCCTTCTCGGCCAATGGAGCCATGATTTTGTAGCCCTTTAGCGTTGGATGCACACCGTCTTCTGCAATGTCTGGCGCCATGCCATTGCGACTGTCTTTCATGGCGCTGTGATAATCAAGATATACAACTCCCTGTTTTTGAGCGTATTCTTTGAGTCGTTCGTTAAAACGAATAATTTTGTTGGGGACATCACTAATATCTTTTCGCCACGGAAATTCAAAGGCAGGATGCACCGATGCTATAACGACTTTGATACCGTTGGCTTTCGCAATTTCAACCATGGAAGCGATATTTCCCATGGTGAAATCAGGATTGTAAGGCCCGGTATTTTCGGCAATGTCATTTATTCCAATGTTGATAACCACCACTTTAGGCTTTAATTCCACAACATCAGGCCGAAAACGCAACAAAGCCTGAGGTGAGGTTTGTCCGCTGATGCCTCGTCCAATGTAATCGCCTTTGGCAAAAAAATCAGGCTGACTTCTCACCCACCCTTCCGTAATGGAATTTCCCAAAAACACGACTCTATTTTCATTGGCTTTCGGAGTCGTAAGTTTTTTATTGTCTTCAGCATAGCGATTCAAATACGCCCAGTCATTGCGCTGAAAAGACGCGATTTGCTCTTCCGAATATTTCAAATCCATTGCGGAAGGGCGTAGTTTTTTCAACAAACCCTGCAATTTCATCCAGTCGCCAAATCGTTCATACCAAGTATCGGTGGGTATCTTTTGTTTGTTCATTCCAAAACCGTGTCCTCCTTTTTGATAGATATGCAATTCTGCAATTTTCTTGGCCGCAATCCACGCATCATACAGCGCCGTAGCATGGGGAGCAAAGCCCAATTGGTCGTCGGAAGCGGCACAAATCCAAGCAGGTGGTGCATCAGTTGGCACTTTTATTTCGCCAAAAATATCGGTTTTTGGATAAATAGGAGCAATAAAATCAGGGCGATTGGCAGCTGTGTAACTTAATCCCACTCCGAGAGTCAGTGCACCACCTGCCGAAAAGCCCATAATCCCGATTTGATTCGGCAAAATATCGAGTTCTTTGGCGTGACTGCGCACGTACTCAATTGCCTTTTTACCATCCGCCACGGCCATTTCCACCACGGGAGCATTTTCTTCATCTAATTTCTTAAAATCTTGCATTTTGGGCATCAATTCGGCTACTGGGTTGGTTGTCAGGCTTCTAACCAAGCGATATTTTAACACAAATGCCGCTACACCTCTGGAATTAAGCCATTTAGCGACCTCAATTCCTTCGCTGTCGATAGAAAGAATATGAAACGCACCACCAGGGGCTACAATTACGGCTGTTCCAGTAGCCAATTCGGGTTTGGGTAAAAAAACAGTCAAAGTAGGTTGAACAACGTTGTAAACTACTCTTGTTTTGAAGGCGTTGTTGGCGTATTCTTGTTCGTTCCAAGTCCAGTTTTCAGCACCTGGGGCTTTACCATCGTATAGTTGAACAACCCGTTGGGAAAAACCCGTTGTACTTACCAAAAAGAGTAAAACCAAAAGAGAAAGCGGTTTTTTCATTATCATTTTAATACGTTTTTTTTGTACAAAACTGACAATAAAATTCAAGAAAAGGTAGGAAAAAGGAGGTTAATTTTAAGCAAAATCAATCCATTTCTCCGTTTATATTGGATGAATACACTCTCTTTTTGCCGTCTTTAAGATTTTCGCAGAGAAGATTTTCTAATTACCACATTCGTTTTCAGGACGTTAGAAATAGAAATCCTATTTTCTTTCGGTTCTCTAATCAAGTTAATTAATAATTCTGCCGCCGAACGGCCCATCTCAAACGCTGGTTGGGCAACCGTACTCAAAGGTGGATTAAGCAAACTGGCAATGGGCAAATCTGAGAACCCAATCAAGGCGATATCCTGCGGCATGGATAAACCTGCTTCCGTGATGGCCGCATGACTGCCAATGGCTATATTGTCGCTGGAAGCAAAAATTCCGTCTATTTTAACTGGATTCTCTAATAACCTGCGAGTTACAATCAGCGCTTCTTGCGAATTATAGTCCGACGACGTAATAATTTCTTCCAAAATGGGCATTTTATAATCCAACAACGCCGACCGATACCCATGCAGGCGACGACGACTGATGAGCAAATCGGGCGGCCCAGTGATATGCGCTATTGTTTTACAGCCTTGTTGTATCAAATGTTCGGTGGCTTGATACGCGCCCTCAAAGTCATCTACCGAAACTTTATGCGTATTTATTTCATCGCAGATTCGGTCAAAAAAAACTATTGGAAACCCTTTGTCGTGCAAGGCTTTAAGGTGGGAATAGTCATTCGTTTGAGTAGCCAAAGAAACCAACAATCCATCTTTTCTGCGGTTGGCAATGTGCCTGACATTCATTACTTCCCTTTCGTAGTTGTCATGACTTTGATAAATAACCACGTGATACCCCTGCGCAAAAGCAACATCCTCAATCCCAGCAATGACCATTGCAAAAAATGGATTGGAAATATCCGGAACAATCACACCAATGTCATTACTGTGACTGTTTAACAAACTCAACGCCACGGGGTCGGGCGTATAATCCAGACGTTGTGCCAATTCAATAACACGCTGTTTGGTATCGGCCCCAATTTCGTAGCTGTCTCTCAACGCCCTCGAAACGGTAGAAGTTGATAGATTCAACTCACGTGCAATGTCTTTGATGGTGATTTTTTTCATTAGCCAAAATCTTTATAAAGTACAATAAAGACATAAGAGCAATTGACCCCTTCATTGGCATAAATGTAGCCGTCTTTTAGGTATTTTTATATTTTTTGTAAAAATAGTTTTGTTTACGCAAGCGTTCCCGAAAACGTTTGCGTTAATATAAGGTAAAATAAACGCACTTTTTATTGCAATATATTTCCAATAAGGATAAACTCAACCCAAGATTAAGCCTTATCGTGTCAAAGCCACCAAGCTAAATCTTAGTTTATTTATAGTTAACCTTTCATTTTTCTTCATAACCAAAACCTATGAGACCTTCTCAATTTCTACTATTCCGACTGTTTTTGGGTCTGTTTGTACTGTCAATTACGGGCAGCGGTTGGGCGCAGGTGAAATCACAACCTCAACTCGGCTACAGATCAGCGAAAGTACTGACCAACAACGGCTTACAATTTAAAGACTTAAACAAAAACGGAAAACTGGACCCGTACGAAGATTGGCGACTTTCCAACGAAATCAGAATCAAAGATTTGATGTCTCAAATGACGCTGGAGGAAAAAATTGGCTTCATGATCATCAGCACGACTCGCCTAAAAGGAGATCAGGCATTTCAAGCCAATGCCCCAAGGGGAGAAATTACGAGTGATTTCAATGAAGAAGATTTAGTACAACCGAATAATATGTTTACCCGTAAGCCGTTGCCAACGCCAATGATGTCGTCAGCAGGAACTACGAAAGGTGTAATGAATTTTCACCTGCGCCATTTTATTTTACGAGCCAATACCTCCGCTAAAATCATGGCCGATTGGTCGAATAATTTGCAGACATTATGCGAAACCTCTCGTTTGGGAATACCGGCCATCGTGGCTTCCAATCCTCGAAACCACGTGACGGTGGATGCTTCCGTCGGTTTGAGCGTAGGCACAACCGTTTTTTCTAAATGGCCCGGTGAATTAGGCTTGGCTGCCATGCGGGATTTAAAATTGACCCGTGAATTTGCCGAAATTGCCGCCAAAGAATGGTCGGCAGTAGGCTTGCGTAAAGGCTATATGTACATGGCCGATTTGGCGACCGAACCTCGTTGGCAGCGCGTAGAAGGTACTTTTGGTGAAGATGCTGATTTGGCCGCCAGTATGATTCGTGAAATTGTTTTGGGCTTTCAGGGCACCAAATTGGGTAAAAACTCAGTAGCCATGACGACCAAACACTTCCCAGGCGGTGGCCCGCAAGTGGACGGACAGGATTCACATTTTGACTGGGGAAAATTCGCACATTATCCCGGCGGGCAGTTTGAGTACCACCTCAAACCGTTCAAAGCAGCTATTGCCGCAGGGACTTCTTCTATCATGCCTTATTATTCAGCTCCCAAAGATAAAAATATGGAAGCCGTTGGGTTTTCGTATAACAAGGCCATTATCACAGATTTGTTACGTAAAAAGCTCGGTTTTAAAGGCATCATCAACTCCGATACCGGCCCCATTGATATGATGCCTTGGGGCGTGGAAAACCTTTCTATTGTAGAACGATACCAAAAAGCCATCGACGCCGGCGTGGATATTTTCTCAGGCGGTGCAGACCCGGCTTTGCTGCTCGAAACTGCTAAAAAAGGTTTAGTAACTGAGGAAAGAATTAATGAATCTATCACTCGGCTTTTGAAAGAAAAATTTGAATTAGGATTATTTGAAAACCCGTACGTCGATGCAGAAGCAGCCGTAAAATTAGTCGGCAATGCAGAGTTTCAGAAAAAAGCAGACATTGCCCTTCGCAAATCTATCGTTCTGCTTCGCAACGACGCCAAAGTATTGCCGCTCAATACCAAGACGAATGTCTATTTTGAAACCTATTACAACAACGGCCGCAATCCCAACCCCATTACCGTCAATAAACCGACGCTTCAGAATTCCAATATAGAGTTTGTTTCTACCAAAGAGGAAGCAGATGTGGCTTTGTTGTGGTTGATTCCAACAGGAGGTTCGTTGTTCACTTCACAAGGGAAACCCATCGAATTGAATCTATCTAAAAACAAAATCGACGTGACACATGTCAATGAAATCATCAACGCCAAACCCACTATTGTAGCCATCAATTTCTCAAGCCCGTGGGTCATTGACGAAATTGACAATGGAAAAGCCAAAACGGTGTTGGCCACGTTTGGAACTACGCAGGAAGCTTTGTTGGATATAATAAGCGGAGCCTTTAAGCCTACGGGCAAAATGCCGTTTTCAATCCCGGTTTCGTCCCAAGTGGTGTTGGACAACAAATCGGATGTACCGGGTGCGTTAGAACCAAAAGGGTATGCTTTGTATAAATTCGGCGATGGAATCAGCTATTAAGTGCTAAAGCACAAGTTAACCGAAAAATGTTAACTGCGGTCCGCCGCTGCGGTTATCCGTTCAAAATCAACGAATTGTTCCAAAACAAATACACGGACATTTTTGCTCTACTACTTAGAAGTAATTCAATTCTAAGATGATTTATTTATGGCTTAATAACTCATCTATACATCAGCACTTTATAAATAGCACATCGAAAATTGCAAATCGTACATCGAAAATAGTACAAACTCAATCCATTTTACGGTATTCGCTGGGGGTAAAACCTGTTTTTTGCTTAAAAAAACGACCGAAATCGCTCAATTCGTTTTTACCAATTCGAAAAGCGATTTCGGCAATGGATAGATTGGATTGTTTGAGCAACACCTTGGCTTCGAGCAGCAACATATCGTCGAGCAGGTCATGGGCTGACTTCCCCGTTGTCGCTTTTACGCACTTGTTCAGGTGATTGGGCGTTACGGCCAATACCTCGGCATAATCGGTAATTTTCTGTTTTTGGTAGATATATTGCGCAAGCGCACTTTTGTACTTTTCGGTGATTTGTGAAGCTGCATTGATTTTTACTTTTCGCTGCGTGTCCACAAACGATTTGATTTCCGACATCAAAGCCAACAGATACACCTGTACAATACCAAAATCAGGATTCTCTTGCTTTAAATACTCTTTTTCAAGACGTTGTAAAATAAACAGAATGGTTTCGGAAGTGGCTGTATCAATCGTTACCAAGGGATTCCCAATGAATTGAAGAAAGGGAAAGTCTTGTAATATTTCTTTGGAATGAAAGTTTTTAGTGAGTAGCTCAATATCAAAATGGCAATAATAGCCTGCGGCGTCCGCACTCATGGATTTATGAGTTGTAATCTGATACGCAGGCAAAAAAAAGAACGTATCGGCCGAGAAATCAAAGCTATCCAATCCTTTGCTGCGCACGCTTGAACCTTGGGTTAAAAACACAAAATCGAACACTACTTTACGGTGCGGCGGCAACGGAAACCGCATCATTCCTTTGTAATCTTCCAGACGATTGATGTGAAAATAGTGATGCGTAGGCGCAAAAAGCGATTGCCACGCCAAATGACTGTCGAAATGGATTTGCCCCATTTCAAATGGATTCAATATCGGTACAGCTTCGGTTTTCAAGAAAGAATGGAAATTGTGAAATAGTCCTTAATAAAAGAAAAGCAATCCGTTTACATACCCAAATCATTTTAGTGTCTAACTGCTTTAAAGCTGCATAGCAGCAAAATAATTGTAGAAAGCAGGAAAACAAATCATCATCGTAAGGTGCAGCGCACCGTAATAAATACCCCAAAGATTACGGTGCGCTGCACCTTACGAATGGACTGTCAAAATCTTACCCTACAATTATTTCGGCGATACTCGCCTAAAAATCAAAAGTTTACAACAAAAACAATTTGTTAATTACCTTACATTTTCACCTGCAAAGTCAGGTAAAAACTGCGCCCGTCAGAAGGCAAAATACCCGGTCCAGGATAGCCCGTTGCACGACGGGTATAATACATTTCATTGGCGAAATTATTGATACTGCTTTCCACTCTGAACTTTTTAAATTCGTACGAAAGGCTCGCATCCATGATTTTGTAGGTCGGAATTAAACCCACAACCCCGGCCACTCCTCCATCCCGAGCGTTGGTCGCATCCGAAAATTGGTCAGTGAGATACGTAAACTGAAACGATGCTTTTAAATTTTTGTATCCAAATCGAGCACCGCTTTTCAAATTCACTTTAGGCACAAACTCGACCTGATTTCCCTGTACCCCGGCGATTTGACTCACTTTATATTCAGATTGAATCAAGGCCAAGTTGGCAAACAAAACGCCACTCAATTCCTTACTTTCAGGTTTCAATAACCGTAAAAAATCAGCTTCGGCATAGGATTCTACCCCCATAATAACGGCTTGCCCCACGTTGCTTCTCAGGCGCAACACTCGATTGCTTTCGTCGTAAAACTGCACTTCACCAATGCGGTTGTTGTAGTTCAGATAAAAAAGACTGACGTCGTAATTATAAATTGTCGTTTGCTTACTCCGTATCCCCACATCAATCGAATAGCCTTTTTCATCTTTCATGTTGGGGTCTATCACCGATGATGGATTGGAAATCCGCATATCACTGAACGTAATTGAACGATAGTTTTGCGAAATATTGGCATATACATCCACCTGAGAAACAGGATTGTAGCTAAAACCAATTCCACCCAGCAAAAACTGCCGGCCATTGGTACGCCATTCATTTGTTCGATTAATACTGATAATATTTCCTGCTAAATCGCGCGAAATATTTCCGTAAAAACCATCAGCAGTCGTATAAATATTCTCGTATCTTACTCCGGGGGTAATAGAAAATTTGTCATTGATATAAAACACATTTTCGACAAAAAACGAAGCGTTTTTATTCGGAAAACGGTAGTCGTAGATGTTGTATTTTTCGGGTTCGATAAAGTTAAAATCAGCGTCTTTTCCTTTACTTCCCTGCCCCTGTTGACTGTGGTTGAAACCGTGATAATATCGCCCTCCCACCAACATCACCGACAGCGCTTTTCCAATAAAGTAACGTTTTAAATACCGCGCTTCCGCCCCCCAATTCGTAAAATTTCCTTTTATCAGGTCGCGTTCACTGTTATCATCAATTGTTGCCACGCGGTTAGGTCGAAAACCAAGAGAATAACGATAGGCCGATAATCCAAACAGCCGAAGATTGAACTCGTTCATGGCGTTGAATTTATGGTCAAAATGCAAGGCGGCCATGTTCCAGTTGACACTGAACCAATTACGCTCACGGTTGGTTTGGCACGGGTCGGTTTTAAACATTCCGTCTGTCAGTCCTCCGGGTTGCTGGGCCAAATAATTGGTGTGCGTCAAATCAATGCCTACACTCGTTTTTTCTGATATTTTGTAGTCAATATCGGAGTAAAAGGTCGCATTATTAAAATGAGAATTTGCCCGCCAACCGTCTCCTTTTTTGTACTGAAAAAACGAATAATAACTCAACTTCCCGACTGTTCCGCTCACGCTCGTGAAAGCATTATAAAACCCAAACGAACCGATGGTTTGCCGCGCTACCAATTCAAGTTTTCGTGTGAGATTTGGCTTTCTCATCACAAAATTAAGGAACCCGCCAAACTGCGTACCATATTGAAGCGAAGCTGCCCCGCGTACAATCTGGATTTTTCCAATGGCCTCCACAGGTGGGGTGTAATAACTTTCCGGATACCCCAATGCATCGGCGCTGATGTCGTGACCATTTTGCCGTACGTTAAAATTAGAAGTTCGGTTGGGGTCAAGGCCGCGTCCACCGATGCTGAGTTGCAATCCCGCCCCGTCGTTCTCCCAAATATTCAAACCCGCTACGCGAGCATACACTTGGCGGGCGTTGTTGGTAGCCAGATTAGCCACAAGTTGGTCAGGGATAATTACTTCCGATTTTTTTCCTTCATAAATCCCCATGTTTTCCACGCCCCGCATTCGGGTAAAACCAAAGTCGGTTTGCTTATCCATAATCACTACTTCGTTCAGCGTTTCATTCAATCCAACAAGTCTTATTTTTACGAATTGGTCTTTGTTGTCGATGACAATTGTTTGCCAAAAGGTTTTAAAATCAGGAGCAACAACTTGTAGTCGATGCGAGCCATTGGGCAAAGACGAGAAAGCAAACTCTCCTTTTTCATTACTCACAACTGACTGACGTTCATTTAAATAAAGTGTACATCCTTTCGCAACAGCACTATCCTGACGCGAAACAACCGTTCCCGAAAGTCGGTATTGACCAAAAGCGAAGTTTGAAAAAACGCAAAAAATTACGACGCTAAAAACCTTTAATTTCATCATTGAATGGAATAATCCATGATTTATGTTGGAAAGAATCGGATACGTTGGCCAAATCGGTGGTAGGAGCAATCAGCGGTCTGCCCAGACGTCCATTTAAAGCCACGTACGAATCCACATAGACTTGAGGTGAAATGAATCCGTGCTTTGAATAATAATCCTGAAGAATGTGTGCGTATTGCAAAATCATATCAGGCTGAGTCGCCATCATCTTCTCCTGCAAGGGAGTTAAAAATTGATTATTGTTCACTATCAGCTGTTTACCCGTCCTATCTTTGACCATAAACTGCGTATAACCAGCTTTTTCCATGAGCATTACCCGCCACGAAAATCGGTAGCCTTGCTCCGTCCAAAACAGTTCACCGGGATAGAGTAAATATCTAAATGGCATCAACAATTGAAATGCAAAAAACAGAGTAAAAACTCCAATTAACAGTTGTTGAGTAATGGAAGACAACTTATAAGTACTTCGTGGGTAAATAAATTCTGTAGGAAGAGAAACTTTCGGGCTAACAAAAGCAATGATTCTTTGATAAAACTCACCCGAGAAGAAGATTAGCGCAGTCACGATCATAATGTACGGAAACATGCCAATAGGGAATAATAGAGCCGTTAATGAGTGAAAAACCACTACGGCAACGTAACCTGCTACCCGAGTACGGCGATTCCACAATAAAAAAGGAATGCTCAAATCATACAGACAACCCACCCAACTGAATACAAAGGGAACCCAAGTATAATTGAACAAAAAGCCGATGATGGGTAAATCATTGTGTGCCGGTAACCAAATCTTTAAAGGCATGGCATTCACGAGCCAATCTGTATTTACTTTAGCTAATCCTGCATAGAAATAAAGAATACACACAAAGAATCTGACCGAATCCAAGCACCATTGTGGCATTTTATCAGCCAATAAACGTTTGCTTCGATAAGCATCCACTGAAAAGTAAGCATGAGCGGGCAAAAAAATCAGCAGGAAACTAATCACGCTTACAAAGTAATAATGATTAAGGTAGGTCGATTTATCAATCAGTTCGATGTAGGTAAAACTGAGAAATACCCCCACAATCGCCACTCGATAAAACAGCCCTAGTGCTACCAACAAAGCCGAAAAACCACAAACTGCAAATATCACGTAGGTATATCCTCCAAGCGGTTTTACAAATTCAAAGCCGTAAAAAGGAAAGTAATAAAGCGGTTGAATATACAGAGTTTCAATCCATCCTTTGCTCCAAAATCGAACTATACTAACGAAAATCATAAGTCCGAAGGCGACTCTAAAAACAGCCAATGGGGCAGAAGAAACCGTTTTACTGACAAACCTAAACCTGTGAGGTTTTGAAAATTTCACAGGTTTAGCGACCTGCTCAGTCTCCATCGTTGTCGGTATAAGTAATGACAATACTCATGGCAGCGGTCATATCTACTTTCAACAATCGAACCGCTTTTTGCATTTCAGTATAGACTTGTACGACAGCCGCATTATTGGTTTTTACTTCTTCGTAAATACTGGGTTTGAGGACATTTATTTTCTGATTTACTACTTCAAATTGTGCATTAATGATTTCAGAAAGCGTTTTCCTGGTAGCACTGTCTTTGGCTCCCAATCCATCCAGATAGGTTTTAAAAGAAGGGCCGCTTGCGCCGGTTACCGCATTTTTTCCGTTGAAAAAATCAACAGCAGCCTGATGAGCCGTTTGAGCCAATTGTTTAGAAATATCTTTTTTATAAAAACCCTCTACTTTCTCAGCAGACACGACCCCGTTGAGCATAGCCCCGGAAGGAATTCCAAACTTTCCCGAACGAAGAAACCGCTCATAATGAAGCACATATCCATTTACCAATTGTCCCATGGGTGAACCAATATCCAAGCCTGTTTTGGTGGTAAACTCCTCACGATATGTACTCTTCCAGTCATTGATCACTTTGGTGAGTAAAGCATCCATGTGATCGGTAATACGTTTAATGTACGCCAAACGTTTTGTACCATTGGCAGATGAAGTATAAAAAGCCAAAATTTCGGCATCCGTTGTACCCACTCCATTTAATAAATAATCTAAGGCGGGGAAACCCTGTTTATCATACGAAGCAGTCACTTCTAAATTTACTGTCGGGTCAGCAATGTATTCATTGATGCCAGCAACACTTGTCGGATATATATTGTAATAATTTACAATCGCTGTTTTATTGGCAGGACCTATGTCAAACAATTCCACTTTTTGCCACTCAGTATAAGCATCTACCCAAGCCTGACGAAACGCTGTCAAAGTTGTAATATCCGGTTTACTCAAAAATGCCTGAGATTTAATCAACATCGCATCCTGCTTTACTTTATAATTGGCGTAAGCAGGAATAATACTGTTATCGGCCAAATTAATAAGTACTGCTTTTCGGTCGGTCGTCCCTTTATCAGGATCCGGATCCGAATTTGAACCTTTCCCTGAACATGCCCATATAATTCCTGCAAGAAGGCAGACAACTATCATTTGTAACCAATTAGATTTTATCATAGGATTTAAGCAACTGTGGAGGATTGGAAGAAATTACCTACTGCCAATCCTCCTTTAGAATCAATAGTTGTAAGAATTAGAACTTGAACTTAGCTTTGATAGCATCGGATGCCGTCGAAATTTTAGTAGGAGTTAAATCCCAAAAGCCGTTTACTGAGTCTAAAACCAAAGGTTTCAGAATATTATCAGAGAAAGTAGCATCGGCACCATTCACGGTAGCAAAGCGCAATGAATAGATAAACCCAAGACCTTCACCCATGGCGTGAACGCGTACGGCATCAGTGGTACCGGAAGTATATTTCCCTAAGTACCCAATTGCAGCACTCGCAATGGCTTTTTCCATTTCTGCTTTAATAAAATCAGCCTGTGCTTTAAGCGTCACTTTGTCATTATTAACAATGGCAGCACGACCTTTTAAAAAGGCAGGATAAATCTGTGCATAAGCAGTTTTGTTGTATTCCCAAATATATGACCCTAATGCAAATTCGGTTGTTCCTCTGGTCGCATCGGTCGAGCCTTTCAAATACACCAGATTCAACGTTAATAAACCGTATGCTTCATCCCAATTTTGTTCCAATTGGGTATAATTCTTACCCGCTGCCACTTTCGAGTTATCTGCATCCAACCCTTTGGTTAATAATACATTACCAATATAATCGTATTGCAAGGCACCAATCAGCGATTTTTGAATCAATTGAATAGGCTCCATTCCTTTTTCATCTACCAGATAGGTTCCGATTTTCCCTGCTTTGCCTTTAGCGCCGGTTGCAGTCACCGATTTGCTGGCTTCAGCTACCGAAGTGAAATAGGTCTCCATTTGTGTTCTTACCTTTTCTGCCTCCTTTGAAGACCAGGAAGAGGCTGTTATGCTGCGAAGTTGTACACCCGAGGTATTCAATTTTGTACTGTCAGCAAATGCATTGCCGGTATTATTATACATATTTCTCAATACAGCCACATCAATTAACTTATTGCCGCTGATGGAAGAACTGATATATGTATTCAGTACCTGAAACATTTTGTAACGATTATTACCGTTAGTCAAATCTACCGTTGTTTTACCCGTTTCATCTACAAATAAGGTGCTGTAAGGTATGGTAGGAGTCAGGGCGGCATAGTCAATTTTAGTCCGAAGTTGAGGCGTAGCTTCATCTTCTGTATTACAAGAGGCTAAACCCGTTATAGCAAGCGCAACAAGTGCAAATCGGAATTGTAAAGAGTTTTTAAGCATTGTTATTATTAGTTGTGAGGATTATGGGCACAAATATTGTTATTATTTAGACTTATTACAAATAAAAATAAGAAAAAAATTTTGGCAAGCCCGCTTTTGTACCAACTAAAACTGCCACAAAAAAGGTGAGCCTTGACGGGCTCACCTTCTTCAAATCGAGAATAATTTTATTACCTAAATTCCTCATTTAGCATAGCCAAAACACCCGCACCAGGGCACAAATCTTTTTCTTTAAGGCTATTGAGAGGGCGTTTATCCGATTTAATCACTTCGTGCAAATCTTTACTGTTGGGATCAATATAGACCAACCCGGTCAAGATTTCACCTTCGGCCTTGGCTTGTTGTAATCGTGCCATGGCAGCACGGCGGTCGCGCGAGTCCCATCCATCCGCTAATTTTTGTAAATGCACGACGGAACCGTCGTGTAGTTCTACATCTACGGAAGTACCGGTGTCATAAGAAACTGTAATCTCTTCTTTCTCAGGCACAAACCCTATTTGAGCCAGCGCTTCAATGTGATCGCGTACATAATCATACGATTTTGTAGAGCCCGCATTGTTATTGAAAGTGACACAGGGAGAAAGAACATCAATCAACGCAAAACCATTGTGAGAAAGCGCTGCTTTAATAAGCGGAACCAATTGGCTTTTATCGCCTGAAAAACTGCGTGCCACAAAAGTAGCTCCCAATTCCAGTGCCATTCCTACCAAATCAATGCCTTCAAACGGGTTTACCGCCCCTGATTTATTGACCGAACCGGCATCAGCAGTGGCCGAATCCTGCCCTTTGGTAAGACCGTAGCAACCATTGTTCATCACAATGTAAAGCATGTTCAGATTCCGACGTATGGCATGCACAAATTGTCCCATACCGATGGAAGCCGTATCGCCGTCGCCGGAAACTCCAAGGTAAATCAGGTCGCGGTTGGCCATGTTGGCACCCGTCGCTACCGACGGCATCCGACCGTGTACTGAGTTAAAGCCGTGCGAATTGTTCAGGAAATAGTTAGGTGTTTTGGAAGAACACCCGATTCCTGACAACTTGGCTACCCGATGAGGCTCAATGGCCATTTCGTAGCAAGCCTGTACGATAGAGCCGCTGATTGAATCGTGGCCGCACCCCGCGCAAAGCGTTGAAATCACCCCTTCATAGTCGCTTTTAGCGTATCCAATTTTATTTTTGGGCAAATCCGGGTGACGAAACTGTGGTTTTATGTAAGTCATTTTACTGTGAAAATGTGTTTATTCGTTTATTAAATTTGGTTCATCAGGCATTATAGTGGTTGGAGGAAATTGACGAGTATGCGCTCTCGAAATTGCTCAAAGTTTCGGAACCCGTAGGCTCCTCGTTTCAAGGTCTTGATGGCGTTATTAATCCCTTCCACAATCCCGTTGCTATGTCGAGTTGAGAAAAATGGCAGAATATGCTTTTTCCAAGTTTGTAGCATGGTCACAAATTTATCTAATCCCTCCACTGTGTGCTGACGGGCTTGCTCCATCCAAGCCACCAACAAGGAATCGGCCTGCCCCTGACTTACATCTGCCTCGAAGATATTACGTAACTCATTCTTCAAAAAATACAGATCGCGCAAGCCTGCACACAGACGAAACGCCGTCAGTAAGGTCCTTCGATGGCTCATCGACAGATTTTCCCAGGCTTGATACAAAAGCCATTTGATGGCCTTAAAAGAGATTTCTTTGGGAAATTTCTGGCGCAACTTACGCCGGGCAACATCTAATTCGGCATGCAGGTGAGTAAACAGATGAAAGCGATCAACAATAATGGCTGCATTGGGAAACAACTCGGTGGCTACCCCACTAAAGCCCGGCCACATATCACAGCTAAATATGAGCAGATTGGTACAAAAAGTACTTCCTTTAGCTTGGAAATAGGCTTTTAAGGATTCCTTGTCACGCCTTGGCAACACATCCCAAACTACGCCCCGATCCAAGTCAACCAACACAACGGCATAGTCTTTTTTACCTTTGCGGTAGGCAAATTCATCAATACCCAAGCGGGTAGGCAAGGTGTTTAATTCTTCTTTGATGTGGGTATGA
>NZ_JAIXST010000035.1 GCF_027484545.1 Runella sp.
CCGTCGAGTTGGAGGGTGAGGAGCGGTTTTTGGCGTTCCTGTTGGTTGGGCGTGTTGAGGGCCACTTGGGGGTAACTCATCTCGGCGGGCAGTCGTTTATAGACCTGCCGCACTAACGACGCCACCTCCAGCCGCAGCGCATCGGCATCGGCGTTTTTGTCCAGTTCTAACGACACGTAGCCGTAGCCATAACCCGACACCGACGATACTTTTTTGACGCCTTGCACCGTGCTGAACGTACCCTCCAGCAGGGCTGTTACCTGCGCCTCCAGCATCAGCGGCGACGCCCCCGCCCAAGCGTAGCTGACGGTAATGTTTTGCCCCCCGCCCGACGGTGCCAACTGCACTGATAGCCTCGGCACCAGCAACAGCCCCACCAAACTCAGCACCGCAAACCCCAACAACAACGGATAAACCCCTTTCATATAGCATTTTTATTTTGTCACCCTGCAAGGGTCTATCCACCCTCTTTGTATCCCTACAAGGTTTTTTTGTAATTCTGAGGCACGAGGAATCTACCCGTTTCCCTTTTGGTATATTTAATTTGCCGCTTGATAAATATTCAAATTTTTTCTTGTAATCTTTTCATTTTTTTCTTTTGTTTACAACGCACAAGCATTTGTTTTTTGCTTTTACCCTGCATTGAAAAATTCATAATCGTTAAAAATTAACTGCCGCGCCACGGTAAGGTGATCTGTGGGCGGGACAGTAGAAAGTATTTTTTTGTGTAAAATAGCGTAAACCTAAAACAAACAAAGTATGCAAAGTGTTGATTATCAATTATTTACTCTCCCCCCACAACTGCAGCACTTATTGCCTGCGCCAGTGCTATGTATCTCCCCACGTGCCAATCACTCACCGCTTGGTTGAGCAGAAGGCAAAGCCCGGTTGCTTATTTTATGCCTCTGGCCCATGTCTTGAAAACAAATCTTAACCTTTAACTAAACACAGCTATGACCCCACACGACAAATTTTTTGAATACGATGGCCAACGCATCTCTTACCGCGAAGGCCAGATACTTTTGGCTTATGCGCGAGGAATTACCATTGAGCAAACTGCCAAAGATTTATTTCTTAGTGAGAGTACCATAAAGCGCCACCGTGAGAATCTCCGCCGCCGATTTTCGTTGCAAGGATACCACAAATTGCGGTGTTTTGCCACTGAGCTACAGCCGGAACTTGAAAAATGGATAGAAAAGCCCACTTAAATGGGCTACTTTATCCATTGACTTTACAAGTTATTGCCTTCACCTTTGCATCAACCAAACCTGACGCGCGGTGGGGCTTGGAAAATAAATAAAAACGAACTTTTAAACTTTTTACAAAAATGAAAAAAGCCCTTTTTTTACTTACAGTTTTGATGACTGGTGGAGTTGGTATCTTTAATCCACTAAATAACGAAGCATACGCAGAAACTTATTATCCTTCGACGGCTGGGTTAATTGGGGATAGTGGAACGAATTGGCAGTCCAGATATATCATGTGTCAAAAATCAAGTGGTGGTTGGGAATTTACTATTAGTGGCGTACTTATCTCGGGTACAATTGTAGGCCCACAAACAACTACAAATGGCTCTCAGAGAACTTGTACGAAGGGGTCAGGCTATTGTCTATGGAGTGGAGACTGTGAATAATATAATTCCATTCCTATTTTTTTAGATACAACTTTAAGTAAAAATTTATAAAATGAGCACCCATCGGAATTTTTCTTGGATATTTATATGGATAGTATTTTATGCTTTTCTATTTTCTTGTAGTAACAGCAACAAAGAGAGCAAAGTCATAATAAGTATTCCTCAAGGGCAGTCACCCAATATTCCTGAAATTAGCTCCGATAAAGTGATTACAAGTGATATTTTGGTTGACAATAAAAGCTTATCATTGTCAACCAAAATATTTTATGATGTTAGTTATACTATTCTGGAAACTAATAAGGCCTCTATTATTGGTTCTATTGATAAGGTAATAGTTGACGGAGAATACATCTTTATTTTAGATAGAACTTTAAGTAGCACCCTATTCATGTTTTCAAAAAATGGAAAATATATTACTAAAATAACTAAAATTGGAGAAGGACCTAATGAGATTATTCAACCCTATGATTTTGATGTTGATAGAAAAAATAAACAAGTAATTGTGTATGATGGTATTTTAGGTAAATTTGTTTTTTTAACTATCAATTAAATCCGATAAGAGAAAAAAAGATTTTTCCAAGATTTAATAATTTCCGAAAAACTTTAAGAAATGAATACATTCTAAACGTAGAAGGTATTGACAATAGTTTTTTTCGAAAATACTTGACTATCAAATTTTAGTTTTAGATAGCACCTTTAATATTATTAAAAAAGGTTTTAAAACTCCAGATTATTTGAAGAAAAATAAATTATTAATAAAGGAGAGCCTTTCAAGAAATGTGAGTAGAAATTTGGTTTGGACACCTAAGTTTCAGAATAAATTTTACTTTTTAGGGGTTAGAAATGATCTTGACAGTATCATTCACCTGAATTTTAGTAAGATGGAAATAGCAGAAGAATATTATAATGATGAAGGAATGAAAAATATTTATAAAGTATGTGAAATGGAAAAAAAATATTTTTATGCTGGTGATTTTGAAGAAAACTCTGATTTTATTTATTCGAAGCTTATGACCAGAATTGTAAATGATGAAATTTCTATTTTTTATAATAAAAAAAATAGAAAGGTTGTGTACGGTAAATTGTTACGTAATGATATGAGACATCCCTTAGTTGGCTTGCCTATTTCAAATTATAATGATCAATTTATTGGTATTGTTGAGGCAAAAGATTTAAAAGATGTGATTTCTAAAATGATAAAAGCAAAAATAACTGTCTCAAAATCTTTACTCAATATTAATCAAAATGTTACAGATGGACATAATCAGATTTTACAGTTTTACAAAGTTAAGTTTTAGTGTTATTTTTTTAACCTATATTCTGTGTAGATGTACGATAAAAAAAGAGGACGAATGGCAAGGATTGGCAAAAGATATTGAGAAGCAAAATTTGATTGAGCAATCTTTTATTTATAAATCTTGGGAGAGCTATATAAATAGAGATATTCAAATTTGGGATTCAGAATATAAGTTATTAAAAATTAGTAACTTATTTAATGATAAAGATGTGCTAATTTTTAGAATTCCTAATATTGATTGTTCGCCTTGCATAGATCAAGATGTAAGTTTTTTTAATAAAAACTCAAAAAATCTTGTATATTTTATTTCTTCAAAAAATTTTCGACATTATTTAGCTTTTTGTGAAAAGTATCCTAATAAGAAGTGCTATTTAATACCAGAAAGGGGGCTTTCACTAAAATTAGAGGAATTAGGAAAACCTTATCTGTTTTTTTTAAAAAAAGGAACCTTAAAGCCTGTTTGTTATTTTTTTCCTAAAAAAGAATTACCTAAATTTTCGTTGCAATATATTGAGATAATGAATGGAAATATTGACAAATAGTATTTGTCATTCAAATCTATACACCACTTACCCAAAATGAAAATTTTATTTATTCCATTTACTTTGGAAAGTCATATTATATCTACATTTGGATTTGCTGATTTGTTGAAAAGTAATAAATTTGATGTACATTATGCTGTACCAAATAAATATATAGAATTTATTAAAAAACAAGAGTTTAAAGCTAAATCTTTAAATGGGTTTTCCTTTGGTTATGGATTTGAAGAGCAAAATAGAAGAGAATTTGAAGAGAGTGCTAATCCCTACTACGATGGATTAATAGATAGAGCGACAAATAGGATATATTTAGATAGAAGGATAAAGTTATTGGAAGTTGTCAATTTAATTAAACCAGACATCATTATAGCTGATATTTTTTGTTCCACAGATTTTATAATTTTGTATCCATATTTGAAGAAATATAATGTGAGATTTAGTTTATTTCAGGCAAGTTATTCTAATTTAGATACTCACCTGTATCCAGTTGTAGATACTGACTCTGTTCCATCTGAGAAAAATAGAATTTTATTTAATTATTTAGCTAAACGGCTAAATTTTTATTTGAAAACAAAGTATGATTATTTAAAATTTTTGACTAAGAGTGACTTTTCTATAATTAGGAAGAACTTTACAAATAACTCAATAAATTTTAAATACTCTTATAAAAAAAATAGAATCTCTAAAATCCACTTTCCTCAATTAACTTATTTTGTATTGTTAAATAAGGAAATGGAACTAAGTGATAATCTATCTGAAAATTATTTTTATATTGGGCCGATACTTTTTAAGAGAAAGATTAATTTTGACTTTGGCCTTGATTATAAATCCAAAATAAGAGAAATAATTCTCAAAAAAAATCAAAATTATAAAATAATTTACCTTGCATTTGGTACCGTTATTGTAAAGCAGAACGAAAAATTATTTCTTGAATTTGTCAATAAAATTGTTGAAATTTTAGATTTTGACAATGATATTATTCTTGTATCATCGATTGGTTCACTTATTGATAATGTTCGTGTACATGAAAGGCACTATTGTTTCTCTAAAGTATCTCAAATTGAAATTCTCAAAATTTGTGATGGGTTCATTACTCATGGAGGTACAGGGTCTATAAATGAAGCAGTTGAGTTTCAAGTACCAATGCTTGTTTATAATTTTGGGCTTGTTTATGACCATATTGGTAATTCTAAAAAAGTTGTATTTCATGGCATAGGGATAGAAGGAGATTTTAGAAAAGATACTCCAAAGTCTGTTTTTCAGAAAATTGATTTATTAATCCATAATCCAATTTTCAAAGCAAACTTATCTCTTCTATCAAAAAAAATAAAGATGAATGAAAGCTATGGAGAAAATAATATTATTTCAAAAGTAAAAAATCTAAAATATATTGAATAGTCCTAAATGATTCCGTTGGTGGTGTTCTCATTGCCAACTTTTTTTTATTGTCAAAATATTGATGCCGACGTTCTCGCCACCGGCTTTTTTGGAAAATGTGTAATAACCTATAGCATGAAATGTATTGGCGGTGAAAACACCACCAACGAAAATAATAGTCAAACTTCCTATTTGTTTCATTATATTCATTACAAATATATTTCATCTGAAATCAATTTTTTATTTTTTTTTAGCTTTAAGTTTGCTTTTTACTAGTTGTATATCCTCGGAAGAGGATAAGGGGCTATATAAAAAAATAGCACTTGAAGTAGAAAAATCGGACACATTATATTGCAAACCTACAAAGATTAATGGTAATAAAATAGGGCGTGTAATGATGATGCAATTTGTTGGTGCCAATTTGGTGGTAGGCGACCTGCCTAAAGATTATTTATTCAAAGTTTATGATCAGGATTTAAATTATCTGTTTGATTTGTGTAAAATCGGTGAAGGTCCGAATGAGTATCGTTTCCCTACGTTCTTACAGGCATTTTATAAAGAAGGGAAGTTAAAGGTTAAAGCTTTTAATCCATCAAAAGCAAGGTGTGATGAATTGGATTGGACGCAAACAATTTCAACAAAAAGTGCGGTTTTGTCGCTTAAAAGCCCTATTGTTTTCAATACACAGGTTCAAAAATTTGTTTATTTACCTGAAAGTAATGAATTGCTTTCGGTAGGTCTTTTTCCGAAGAGATATAGAGTAAGTGATTCAATAGGCAATACCAAGCAGGAATTCGGAGAGTACCCTTTTCAAAAAGATTTCAAAAAGATTTCTTTTGAGAACTTAGCTATGGCTTTTCAAGGTGATTTTACTAAAAATAACAACAATATTGCTTTTTCTGTTACTAATTCTCCCAATATTGATTTTATAACGTCAACACCGAAGGGGTTGGTTTTAAAAAAACAATTCCATGTTAGAAAGCCTGATTTTCAGCCTTCCAGCAATCCTAATGAGTTTTCTGCTGCTATTTCTACTGATAATAAAATGGGATTTTTAGATGTTCAGTCAGACAAAAATTACGTATATGCACTTTATTCGGGAAAAGATCTACAAAAAGGTGTTTCTAAAGCATTTGAAAGCAATATTATTTACGTTTTTAATTGGTCAGGTGACTTGCTTCGTAGGTTTGTTTTAGATTTACAAATTACAAAATTTTGCATAAATAATAATAAACTTTACGGTTTTGTAGATTCTGTAAATCCTCAGATAGTCTATTGTGATTTGCCTTCGTTTTAGCCGTTAGTGGTCGCTATCATCAGCAACTTAAAAATAAGATTATTAATTACTGATGCAGGTTATCTTTTTGAATATTTTATACTGTTGGTAGTATTATTATTGTCAACATTTTCTTACTTGTTAAAATATTGATGCCGCTATTGATGCCCTTATCGCTGGCTTTTCTCATAAAAACAGAAAATAGTTTTTGTCATTTATTTCGTTGGTGGTGTTCTCACCGCCAACCTTTTTTTATACTCAATCAATTCTCACCGCTGGGTTTTCTCAGAAAAACAGGCAATTTGCCGTTGGTGGTGTTTTCACCGCCAACCTTTTTTTGTCAAAACATTGATGCGGCTGTTCTCGCCACAGACTTTTTTTGAAAATGGGTAATAACCTATGGCATGAAATGTATTGGCGGTGAAAGCACCACCAACGAAAACAAATAGACAATAGGCTCGAATGCAAAGATGTTTAAGTATGATGCTACCCTCCAATGAAGCATCTTTTCAGCATAAAATAGTATGACTAATAAGAGCTTCTGCAAAGAGAGTTGTACCATTGGCAATTTCGTCGTATTTTGCCCTCTGCCTTTACAAAGTTCCTGTATGAAATACCTGTCTATTGCTTTATTGGTTACGTTAGTGCAATGCACTCCCTCCCAACCCACGGAGGAAGAAACCGACAAAGCCAAACCTTCTGTCAACGCCACACCCGCAGTAGCCACCCAAGCCGCGCAACGCAAAGCGTTTCGGTGGTTGTTGCTGTCCAACGGGCGAGTGAGCAGTCAATTAAGCGAATTACATAAAAAGCTAAGAAGTAATAATGGTTGCACCAGTGGAGGCGTTGATTAAGCGGGCTTTTATCTTTTCAACCAAGGGAGCTAAAAATCGGTATTGATTTCGTTCTGCCACCAACACAAAAACTGCAATAGGGTATTTTTGAAAATTTTGTTGATGGCGTAAATTTTTATCGAAGGTCAACAATACATCAAAGTGTTCGGCGAGCATCAATTTGAGCAATTCGCCGTTTTTTATGCCATTCCATCGTAAATCTGTAATATGATATATTTCATGTTCGACAAAATCGTTTTTCAATTGTTTCGGCAAGTTTTCATCAAGCAGCAATTTCATGAATCCATTGAAGAAATTTTGGTGAGACAACTGTTTTTTGGGCCATTTCCAATAAACCAACGGCCTGCTCTCTTTTTACAGATGGGAAATCCTGCAAAAAGTCATCTAATGAAATTCCGTCTTCTAAATGCCAAAACAAGGTTTCAATCGGTACACGAGTTCCCGTAAAAACGGGGGTACCCGAGAGAATCTCTGAGTTGATCGAAATAATGTGTTGAATGTCCATGTTTTACAAATCGTTTTATACAAAAATACCGAAAATTTGTCAACTACAGTGGATTATCCAAATAAAACAGGTCACATTCAGTGGTTTGGTACCAGTGAGGTATTCAAAGTAAGCAGTTGTTTCATTGCCGAATCTGTCGTATTTTGTTCCCTGCCTATCCAAATTTCCTGTATGAAATACCTGTCTATTGCTTTAGTGTTTACGTTTGTGCAATGCACGCCCTCCCAACCTACGGAACAGGTGGAGACCGCCAAACCCTCGGTGAGTGCCACGCCCGTAGTAGCCACCCAAACCGCCCAACGCAAGGCGTTTCGGTGGCTATTGCTGTCCAACGGGCGGGTAAGCAATCAGAGTGCCTCTAAAATTGGCTTCAAAACCAACGGGGTCATTGCTCAAATCAACGTGCAAAACGGTTCGTCTGTACGCACAGGGCAACTACTGGCGCAACTTGAAAATCGTGAGCAACTCTTAGCCCTGCGCCAAGCCGAGCTGCAACTCGCCGAGGCCCGCGTCGAAATCAACGATTTACTCATCTCGCAGGGAGGTCGCAAGGGAGATACCACCTCCGTGAAGGCCGATGTGTGGGCCTATATCAAACTTCGCAGCGGCTACGAGCGGGGGCTGTTGGCACTGCAAAAAGCCCGCAACGAGTTAGAAAATACCTACTTACGCGCCCCCTTTGGTGGGGTGGTAGCCAATCTCAAAGCCAAACCCTTCAATACCACTTCGGGCGAGTTTTGTACGTTGCTGAGTCAGGCTGCGCCTTTGGTGGAGTTGGCAGTACTCGAAACCGAACTTATGGCTGTGCAATTGGGCCAAACGGTGGTGGTACAGCCCGTGGCGTTTGGAGAGCGTAGTTACCGAGGGCAGGTCATAGAAATCAACCCCTTCGTGAGCGAGCAGGGATTGGTACAGGTAAAGGCCCGCATCACCGGTGCCGATAAGTACCTCTTTGAGGGCATGAACGTGCGGGTGCAGGTAGAGAAAAACATTCCCAACCAAATCGTAGTACCCAAAGCGGCGGTGGTGGAGCGGAGCGGTCGCAAGGTGGTGTTTACCTACGCCGCCGAAACCGATACAAGCGGCTTGGCCAAATGGAGTTACGTGACCATCGCCCACGAAAACGACACCGAGATTGCCCTCAGCGAAGGCATCAAAGCGGGCGATGTAGTGATAGTGGAAGGCAACCTGAATTTGGGGCATGATGCGCGGGTGAAGTGGAAGAAAAAAGAAAACCCTGATTAACCCAGCCATGCTTAAAAACAAAAAAATCATTTTGATTGAGATAGAAAATGCTTCGCGATTGCAAGATTATTTTAGCGCATTACAAGCAGAGGTGCAATTGTATGAAATATGTCCTCAATCAACGGCAATAACACTCAGTTTGACATCACAGGCTGATTTTGTTATTATAGAAGTAGTTCACAAAGATAGCATGGAAATAGCGCGTTTATTTGCCAAAAATGCGCCACTGACTCGAATCATTGTATTGACGACCTCATCGCAGGCAGCGGCGGTTGTGGCAGCCAACGTACAAATGCACGCACTGTTGTTGTCGGGATGTGTCTTTGATGAATACCTGACCTGTTTGTGGCAAGTAAGTGAAGGGTATTTTTATTTTAGTGAAGGCTTACAGCTTCAAATGGCACGTAAGCAGGTTAAACCGACCGCCAACTTGGCCTTTTTTGACGTATTGAGTGGTAGAGAACGGGAGGTGCTATCGCTGCTGTGTGAAGGTTTTACCAATGCACAAATTGGTTCGAGTTTGTTTATCAGTGCCGAAACGGTCAAAAACCACAAGATAAACATCATGGAAAAACTCCATTTAAAGACCAATAACGACCTGCTGCTTTGGGTAGGCGAAATAAGAAAAGAATGGCGAGATCACTTTGGCATAAAATAGTAAAATAGACTATGTCAAAATGTACTTTTAGGGGATTGATTAAAGGACTGATGGTATTTTAAATTTGTATCGTTAAATCAAACCTATATATATTAGGTAATTTTGAAAAAAGAAACCTCAAACAACTTAAACAATTAATGCTATGTCAAACAAGAGAAAAGAAAATGGGGCTATCATTTTAAGTATTTTAATTTTAGTCTCATTCCTACCTTTAAATTCGCTTAAAGCTGGATGTTGTATGACAACTAAAAGTCCTGATGGTCGCTGCATATACGTAATGGGAGATTATGTGTGTGGAGGTATTGGTATGCCAATTGGCTACAATTGCTCACAATGCGGTGAACCAGTAGAAAGCTTAAATTGACTTTACAAACACTAAACTATAGAAATATGAAAACCTTAAAAAGAATTATTCCATTTTTAGCTTTTATTGGGTTTATGTTAGTAAATACCAATAATGAAGCGAGTTGTTACAAAACCACACAAAATCCAACAGGCAAATGTATATACTTAATTGGTGACTATACGTGCGGTTATAGCAGTAGTAACAAAGATTGTACCGGAAGTTGTAGTTGCCCTCCTACTCCTATAATGTAAGCTAACTTTTTATTTTTACAATCAAATATTTAGTGGATAAAACTTTCAAAAAATACCAAAATTTAGTCAAAGTTCATGCGTTATTTTTATTTCACTCTACTTGTTATTTTTGTGTCATGCAAAAATAACGACTCACAAACTAATAGCGATTTTACTGATTTTTTTTCTTTGGAAAAAATTTCAGTAAAATCATTTCCATTAGACTCTGTTACTTCACCGCTTAAGGGCAGAATATCTTTCTTTCAAGAAAATAACGGAAAACAATACCTTTTACTTCTTAATTTGTTTAAAAACAAATTGATTTGGTATGACTATGATAGTTCAAAAGTTATTCATACGACAAATTTTGAACGAGAAGGAACAAATGGAGTGGGGAATATCACAGGTTTTTACATCAAAAGTACAGATTCAATATTTGTTCACAACTACGGTACAGGTACCTTATACCTATGCAATCGTATTGGAAAAGTTATTAATAATTACAAATTAATTACCGAAAGTTCAATAAAATATCCTAACTTAGCTGAGTTTTTTTCAGCAGGTTATTATAATGACACTTTGATATTAAATACATGGGGAGCTGAGCATTTTTATAATACCTCAGTTGCATACAAAAAAGACCTTCTCACAATTCTTTCTTTAAAGAATAAAAATATTTCTTACGATTTATCTTACCCAAAAATTTATCAAAAAGCCGTCTGGGGAGCACAACTTCATCTTATGTTTAACAGTTACAATCCCCAAAAAAAAGATATACTCAGTAGTTTTGTCATCGATGACACACTTAGTATTTTAAATATACACACAAAAGAGCTAAAACGAAAATATGCAGGAGCAAGTTTTATAAAATCGGTTCGGCCGTTTTCAGAGAAGAATTACTTGAGTTTCATTCCGGAGATAGAAGATGAAGTAAAACATCAACTTACGCAAAACACTTATGGACCCATCTATACTGATCCGTTTAGTGGATTCTCATATCGTTTTATCAATCAAGCACTAACACTTGAAGAATATAAATTAAAAGAGCCCCAGCGTAATTTAAGCCCTTTCCTATCTATTGTTATTTTAGACAATAACTATAAAAAAGTAGGGGAAGTTAAAGATTTACATTACTCCTATTTAGCTTCTAAAGTTTTTTTTACTAAACAAGGAATGCATATCCTCAAACTGGATTCTTTGGAAAACAAGATGACATTTCACATTTTTAAGTTAAAGAAACATGAAAAGTAAATTTAAAATATTTTTAATTTATTTTTTGCTATTTACTATATTTTCATGCTCTACCGAGCTTAATTCCAAAGTAGAAAATACCTTTTTAAGATTGAGAATAGATAAGAATAAATTTAAAGCTATTTTTATTATCCCCAGCAATGGCTGCTCTGGCTGTATAAGTGATTCGGAAAATTTTATTCTAAAGTATTTAACCAAAAGAGATTATAATTTACTTGTTATCTTAACTTCTTATAGAAATGAAAAAGAAATAAAGATGAAGCTGGGAGAAAGAATTTTATATGACAAACGCATTTTTCATGACAAGCAAAATGTCTTTTTTCAAGAAGGAATCTCATTAATTTATCCGATAATATACTATCCATACAATGGAAATGTATCGTTCGTAAGTCATCAAGAACCCGATGCCCTTAAGAAACTCCAAAAATACCTCCAAATAAAAAATTGACTTAATTAATAATTATTCTACAGAATTTAACCTCACTTACACTTAATTTGCAGAAAAACACCTTCCCAAAAAGACTATTGTCTTGCCAAATGAAATATTTGACACCATTCTTATTAGTGCTGACCTTCATCGTAAACGCACAAGCCAACGTCATCAAAGGCAAAGTTATTAATGCCAAAAAAGACGGTATTGCCTTTGCTACCCTGTTGAGTTTGTCGGATGCCAAAACGGGTACGGTGGCTCAAGAAGACGGTTCGTTTACCCTGACAGTCGCCTCCGCTGTTGCAGGACACAAAATCGTTGTATCAGCACTCGGATACGCTGATACAACCATCGTCTTGAAAAAAGAAGACATGACTTTAACAAAAACGATACAACTTCGCGAACGCCCCCTTTCATTGCCCGAAGTAACGGTCAAACGAACGAAGGGGAATACTTTTCTCTTGGGAAATCCCCGATTAGAGATTCTTAAATATGATGCCGGACAGTATTATTTCGTTAAAGCCAGTCAATCGGGGGCGGGGGTAGGTACGGTTTTTTCAACCAAAAAACGTAAGGGTACTATTGAAAGCATTTCGATTTTTATGGGCGAAACCCAGCCTGCCACCTACATAATGACGCTGTATGCTCTCAGTGACTTGGGAGAAGACTATCGGCTATACCCTAAACAGCAGCTCGTTCCGATCATCAATCACCCCATTTCGTTTAATTCCAATAAAATAGGCTGGATTGACATTGAGAATTTGGCGATTGAATTACCCGCTGATTATTTAGCTGTATTGGTGACTAAAGTAACCCAAAAGACTGCTTTAGAACAATTACCTACCAACCCGTCATTTGAATATCTTATTGGGCGTCAGTTTCCAAGGGGTTTATCGGCCCGCCATATTTATCTTTTTGGAAATCAATATGCAGTTTTAGCAAAAAAAGACGATATTTCTGCTATCTACGTTACATGTCGTGAGTGAGGTAACCCAATCAAATTAGTAAACTGAATGCAAGCACCGAAAAATCAATTCCGGACAAAGAAGGTAAGGATAATAATTCCGCAGGGAGATAACGTCTAATGACGCGTTTCCTCCTTCATCGGCCCGTGGCCGTACTCATTACTGCATTGGCTCTGTCGGTGCTGGGCGTGGTGGTCTTTCGGCTGCTGCCGGTATCGCTCTTGCCTGATATTCCCGTACCCGAGATTACGGTGCAGGTCAGCTATCCCAATGCCGCCGCCCGCGAACTGCAGCAGGCCGTGGTGCTTCCCCTCAAAAACCAACTCCTCCAAGTCAATCATTTAGACGACATTGAGGCCACTACGCAGGATGGCTTTTCGGTGCTGAAACTCCGCTTTGATTTTGGCACCGACGTGCGGCTCGCCTACTTGGAAACCAACGAAAAAATCGACGGCATCCTTTCGCAGTTTCCGCGCGACATGGAACGCCCCAAAGTCATCAAAGCTGGTGCCGGCGATATTGCCGTGTTTCAGCTCAACGTGGCCCCCCGCCCAGCCCCCCAGCCCCCAATGGGGGAGATAGGTACTCCCCCATTGGGGGCTGGGGGGCTGGAACTCTCCGACTTCTGCCAAAATGTGCTCAAACGTCGCATTGAGCAGCTTCCCGAAGTGGCGTTGGTGGATGCCACGGGGTTGGCGTTGCCTGAGGTAGTGGTGAGTGCTGACCGCAACAAAATGCAGAGTTTGGGGATTACAGAAGCGCAAATCGCTGATTTACTGCGTCAAAACAATATCAACCTCGGCAATGTGGCGGTCAAAGATGGGCAATATCAGTACAACATTCGGTTTTCGTCGGTGCTGCGTACGCCGCAGGACATTGCAAATATTACGTTTCGAGTGGGGGACACGGGGAGTTCTGTGGGGACACAGAACTCGGCGGCACAGAACTCAGCAAATGAGACCCCGACCCTGGCGGTGGGGCGATTGATACGTTTGGGGGAGTTGGTGAAAGTATCGATTCAGGAACAACAGCAACGCGGGTTATATACTTTCAATGGGCAACGGGCAGTGGGTTTGGCCATCATTAAACAATCCGACGCCCAACTGTTGCAAATGCGGGCGCAATTAGACGAACTGCTTACCCAATTTCGAAACGACTACCCCGATTTGGCTTTTACCCTTTCGCAGGACCAAACCGAACTGTTGGACGTCTCCATCAACAACCTCGTCAGCAATATCCTCACGGGGGCTTTGCTGACGTTTGTGATGATTTTTTTCTTTCTGCCCAACCCCCGCGTACCCGTTTTGATCGGAATTGTAATTCCCGTTTCCTTGAGTATTACGTTTCTGGGTTTTTATCTATTGGATTTAAGCATCAACATTGTCTCGTTGGCGGGGTTGGTGCTGGGCATTGGTGAAATCATCGACAGTGCCATTATCCTGATCGAGAACATTGAAGAAAAACGGGAACAAGGCTTCTCGCTCGACGAGGCGTGCGTGGAAGGAACCGAAGAAGTGATTCGACCTTTGTTTACGTCAGTGCTGACCAATTCGGCGGTTTTCCTACCGTTGGTATTTCTAAGCGGCTTGGCCGGGGCGCTGTTTTTTGACCAGGCGGTGTCGGTGTCACTGGCCTTGGCAGTATCGCTCCTGACTTCCTATACACTGATTCCCGTTTTGTATCGGTTGGCTTTTCTGAAATCAAAAAAAGAAGGCACCCAAATCGCGAAAGAAACGTGGCTCATGCGCCGCATTGAAGGGTTTTATAACCGTACGTTCGACGTCGCTTTTCGCTTCCGAAAAGTGGCTTGGGTACTCGTAGTTGCGCTGCTGGGAAGTGCCGTTTGGGCCGTACAGGGGCTTGAAAAACGCGGTATGCCGGCCATCAGTCGCAGTGAATTGGAAGTAAAGATCGATTGGAACGAGCCGCTGAGTGTCAGCCAAAATGAACAACGCATTGCGCAACTCCTCAAAACGCTTTCTCCTGCCCCCGTGTACGTGAGCGCGTACGTGGGGCAGCAGCAGTTTTTGCTCAATCAGCAGTTGCAACAATCATTCAGTCAGGCTACGATCAGCCTCAAAGTAACTGATCATCCAAGTTATCAGCGACTGTCGTCCTTGCTTTCTACAAAAATTCGTCAGACCTACCCCAATGCCATAGTGGAAATGCGACCAGCGCGGAATGTGTTTGAGCAACTCTTTGGCGGCAATCAACCTCCGCTGCAAATTCGCCTCTTCAGTACGCAAAATCAGGACGTTCCCACTCCCCAACAGGCCACCGAAACCCTGCGGCATTTAGAAGAGAAAGGATTCAAAACGAATCCGCCGGGATACCAAAAACGATTGGTGATAAGCCTGCGCGAAGAGCAACTGCTGTTGTACGGAGTCACGGCTGAACAGACCTATGAAAGTCTCAAAACGTTGTTTAACGAAAATCAGATTGGGCAGCTGCAATCGGAACAAAAGTTTGTACCCATTGTATTGGCAACTCAACACCCAACTGGCGTGCAGAGTGTGCTGCAAACGGCTTTTGTTCCCAACCGTCAAAATCAATTGATTCCGCTGCGCGAATTGGTAGAAATGCAGTCTGTGGACGATTATCGCCTTTTTCATACGGGCAAGGATGGGGCCTATTTACCGATTGATTTGGATTTGGACAACAGGCAAACTGCGGCTTTTTTGCCTGAAATTGAAAAAAACCTTAGACAGGATAAAACCCTGAATTATCGGCTTACGGGAGATTATTTTCGAAACATTGGGTATTTAGAAGAATTGGCGTGGGTGGTGCTGATTGCCGTGGCACTGTTGTTTTGCATTCTGACAGCACAATTTGAGTCTTTACTTCAACCACTGATTGTGATGCTGACGGCCTTCATGGGCATTGCGGGGGCGCTGCTTACGTTGGCGTTATTTGACGAAAGCCTCAACGCTCTGTCCGTGATTGGATTGGTAGTATTGATTGGGTTGATCGATAACGATTCCATTTTGAAAATAGACACCATGAACCGCGAACGCGAGCACTTAGGAATCATTGAAGCCATTCGGCTGTCGGGCAAGCGTCGTTTGAAATCGCAGTTGATGACGTATCTTACCACCATTTTGGGCTTGTTACCTGTCTTATTTTCGGGGGGATTGGGCGCTGAATTACAACGCCCATTGGCCTTAACCGTGATTGGCGGCATGACGGTGGGTGTCATTGCCTCTTGGACGCTGATTCCGCTGCTTTACTATTGGATAGCCAACAGAAAACCTTAATGCTTCTACTTTGATTGGTTATCGCCGACAGGTTTCTTTAAACTTTCGGAAAGTTGGCGTAACTTTGCAAACTTCACAATAAATGAAGCAAATTCATGTTTACATAATTAGTAAAATAATTTCGTCAAAACGTACAGTACTGACGTTATTTCATTGGTTATCAAGACATGAATCTTTTGTTTAACCTGTTCTAAGTTCATGTTTCGAAATAAAAAAAAGCTCAAATGAAGTACTGCTTTTTAGTAACAACCCTTTTATTGATAAGTTTATCGGCTTGTAAAACGTCGAAACCCGTACCAGTTCCTCCCGCCGAACCTGTTATTTTAACGATTGGTGATAAAAAGTTTACTACGGACGAATTCTTCCAATCGTTCACCAAAAATCAGTTTTCAGACGATACCACCAAGCCCACCTACATCCGTGATTACTTGCAACTGTATACAAATCTGAAATTAAAAGTGCTGGGCGCGCAGAG
Organism: Runella sp.; assembly: GCF_027484545.1. Taxonomy (GTDB): domain Bacteria; phylum Bacteroidota; class Bacteroidia; order Cytophagales; family Spirosomataceae; genus Runella. The sequence goes on from NZ_JAIXST010000035.1 coordinate 16,336, forward strand.
CGAAGGCAGAGATACGACAGCATCCTTTCGTGAAGAAATGGCCTCCTATCGAAAACAACTTGGGCAGCCTTACTTTAATGATAAAGTATTGATTGACAATTTGATAGCAGAAGCTTACGAGCGCATGAAACAGGAAGTGCGCAGCTCGCACATACTTTTCTATGTGCCATTGGATGCATCGCCTGTTGATACCCTGTCTGCTTATCGAGCCATCACAGCTCTGCGCAGCAGAATCCTACAAAAAGAAATTGATTTTGAAAGTGCGGCCAAACAATTTTCAAAAGATCCCGCTTCCGCTCCCAAAGGTGGCGATTTGGAAAGTTATTTTACTGTTTTCAAGACGGTTTACCCTTTTGAAACGGCGGCTTACACGCTGCCTGTCGGTCAAATTTCCGAACCTGTACGTACCAAAGCAGGCTATCACCTTATTAAAGTAACCGACCGCCGCCCTTCGCGCGGCAAGGTGCAGGTAGCTCATATTTTGATCAGTGCGAGTTCAAGCGCCACCGAGGAAGGCAAGGTTGCTGCCAAAGCGAAAGCTGAAAAAGCCTATAACTTGTTGCAACAGGAAGCTTGGGAGGTAGTTTGCCGTGATTATTCCGACGATGCCACTACAAAAAATGACGGAGGTCTCCTCAAAGAATTTGGTTCGGGCATAATGGTTACTGATTTTGAAACGGCTGCTTTTGCACTCAGCAAGGTAGGAGAAATCTCTAAACCCATTCAAACGAATTATGGTTGGCACATTATAAAATTAGTCAATCGTATTCCTCTGGAGTCTTTTGCCGAAGCAGCGCCTCAACTGCGTCAAAAAGTAACCACTGATTCGCGAAGCACCATCGTAAAAGACAATTTATATAAGAAACTTCGCGGTATTTATAAGGTAACAGAATCGGGATCCGTTCGAGATAACACCATTTCCAAATTTGATTCTACCCTGTTATTTGGCCAGTGGATATTTGTGGAGCCTCTCGCATCTTCCCTTGAAAAGAAAACCTTATTCCAGATTGATAATAAGCCTTACACGGTCAATCAATTTTACGAATATGTGCGTGACTCTCAGCGGCCCGTTCCTGAGAAATCGTCGGCCGAAGTACTGGGGCAACGCTATTATCAAGAGTTTATCAACAAAAAATTGGTAGAAACCGAAGAGGAAAATCTGGAGAAAAAATATCCTGAGTTCCGGGCTTTGATGAACGAAATGCGCGATGGAGTATTATTTTCTCAAACCATGGAAGCCAATGTATGGGAGCCTTCCCTGACTGACTCATTGGCTCAAAAAAAATACTGGGAGCAAAATAAAGACAAATACCGCTATCCCGAACGCACTTTTGCAACGATTATGGTATCCGACAGCGATACATTGTTAAAACGCGCTCAGGAATCGCTTACCTCCAAGCCATATCAACTTCGACGCAAAGGAACGGATTTGCTTTTTGAGTCTAAGGTCACTGTTCTTTCCGAAAAACACCGCGAAGCTCTGTTTGACGTGGCCTTGACGATGATTAACAATGAAAATTATATCGTAGAGGTGTCTTCTTACGGGGATTCCGACGAGCCCGATTCACTGTCCTCCCTTCGTCTTCGAAATGCCATTAAGGCTCTCACGAACGATAATGTTCCTCTGACGCGGATTATTGAAAAAGATTACGGAAAATTCAAACCCGTCACTACCGCTGCCCGCAACCGCAGAGTAAGTTTTCAATTTTTTAGCGAATCTAAAAAAGATATAGAAAAAGCGCTTAACGCGCTGAAAATCGGTTCAATTACCTTGACCGAAGGCGCATTTGCCAAAGGAGCCAATGTGTATCTTGATGCCACTCGCTGGCAAGTTGGGAATCAAATAGTGAATGTCAACGGAAAGAAGGCTTGGGTCGAAATCAGTAAAGTTGAACCTGCTCGTAACAAAACGTTTGCAGAAGCACGCGGAGCAGTTATTAATGATTCCCAAAAACAATTGGAAACCAATTGGCTTAACCGGTTACGTCAAAAATTCGGAGTACAGGTCAACGAAGAAGAATTAAAGAAGTTGGCAAAATAAGCAGATAATACAAACCATGAAAAACACATTCATTAAACGCCTCGGGGCAATTTTCGTGCTCTTATCCCTCATTACCTCAATCGGAGGATGGGCACAGGGCAAAAGTATAAGTATCAATAAAGTAATCGGCAAGGTGGACAATTACTATATCTTACTGTCTGACTTGGAAGAATTGATTTTACAATATCAACAACAAAACCAACCTGCTCCCAATCGCTGTCAGGCCATGGAAAGCTTGGTAGTACGGAAGATGTTGCTTGCCAAAGCCGAAATTGACTCCGTAGAAGTGGAAGACAAGATAGTGGATAGCCAAATCAATTCCCGTATGGAATACATGGCAAAACGATTTGGTTCAGAAAAAAACATTGTAGAAGCCTACGGTAAAAGCATTGAAACACTTAAAGCCGAGCTTCGCGGACAAATTAAGGAAGAAATGGTGTCCGAAAAAATGCAGGGAAAAATTACCGAGGCTATCAAAGTGACGCCCAATGAAGTGAGAAAATTCTTCAACAGTATTCCTAAAGACAGTTTGCCTTATATTCCTGCTGAAGTTGAAATTGGTCAGATTGTCCGTTTTGCCAAAGTAACCAAAGCCCAAAAAGAAGAACTTCGTAATCGACTGCTTGAATACAAAGGACGCGTTGAAAAGGGAGAAGATTTTGCTTCTTTGGCTTCTGCTTATTCTGAAGATATTGGTTCGGCACAGCAGGGCGGCAGTTTGGGCTTTGCAAAAAGAGGCGATATGGTGGCCGATTTTGAAGGAGCAGCGCTTAAGCTGAAACCCAATGAAATATCGGAGCCTATCGAATCAGAATTTGGACTTCACTTAATCCAATTGCTTGAAACACGCGGTGCTGAATATCACGCTCGTCACATTTTATTACGCCCTGATTATAATCGCATGGATTTATCGGAGCCTAAGCACATTCTTGACAGCTTGTACAAATTGATGACAACCGACAGTCTAAAATTTGAAAAAATAGCAAAGACCTGGTCAGAAGACAAAGGAACTGCCGATGCAGGTGGTTTGATTAAAGATAATCAAACGGGTGCATCGCGATTGGCATTGGATGCTTCAATGGATTACAGTCTTTACATGATGCTTGACACCATGAAGGTTGGCAAAATAAGCCTGCCCATGAACTACCGTACCGACGATGGTAAAACAGCGATGCGTATCATCTACTACAAAAGCCGAATTGAGCCGCATACCGCAAGTTTAAAGGAAGATTTCGAAAAAATGACTAATATTGTTTTGGCCAATAAAAAAACGAAAGCAGTGGACGAATGGTTTAAAAAAGCAGTATCCGACGTATTTATCAAAGTCGACCCCGAATACAACAGTTGTAAAATATTTGGAATCAATCAGGAAGACAATTAGCACACATCCATTAACTCTTAAACCTTTCATCCTAAATGAAGTTTAGTTCAGACGTAGCCGCGGCCGAAGCCCTCAAAGAATCTTACGAAAAACTCCGCTTAGAAATCGGAAAAGTCATAGTTGGTCAAGATGAAACAGTTCGTTTACTCTTAACTGCTATATTTTGCCAAGGTCACTGCTTATTGGTAGGTGTGCCGGGTTTGGCCAAAACCCTGTTGATTCAAACCATTTCCAATGCGTTAGATTTGAGTTTTAACCGTATTCAGTTTACGCCGGATTTGATGCCTTCTGATATTTTAGGTTCGGAAACATTGGATAATGAACGCAACTTCCGTTTCATCAGAGGGCCTGTATTTGCCAACATCATTTTGGCCGATGAGATCAACCGTACTCCTCCTAAAACCCAGTCGGCCTTATTGGAAGCCATGCAGGAGTATTCCGTCACAGTGTCAGGACAAAAACACGCATTGAGTCGTCCATTTTTCGTATTGGCCACCCAAAACCCCATCGAACAGGAAGGTACCTATCCGCTTCCCGAAGCGCAGTTAGACCGCTTTATGTTCATGGTTTATCTTGATTATCCTTCGTTCCAGGAAGAACTCAATATTGTTAAAGCAACCACGACCGACAATCGTCCTGTGGTTAATAAAGTAATTTCTGCCGCTGAAATTGAAGCCTTCCAACACCTCGTGCGTCGCGTACCTGTGACTGACAATGTGATAGAATATGCGGTTAAACTCGTTCACAAAACGCGCCCAGGCGGAGAATTAGCCGGTAGTGATACTAAAAATTACCTGGAGTGGGGTGCAGGTCCACGGGCTTCCCAAAACCTGATCTTGGCTGCAAAATGCAATGCCCTAATCAATGGAAAGTATTCGCCCGATATTGAAGATGTGAAAGCCGTTGCATTACCGATTTTACGTCACCGTATCGTTCGTAACTTTAAGGCGGAAGCAGAAGGAATTTCGGTGAATGAGATTGTAAAGAGGTTAGTTTAAACTGAGCTGTGTCTTACTTTTATGAAGTAATCTTTTACCTCAACGCTGCTTTAAGTGCTAAAGCACAAGTTAATCGTTATTTGTTAACTGTTATCCGTTTAAAATCAATGAATTACATCAAAACAAATACCCTAAAACTTTTGCTCTATTACTTAAAATGAAGACATTCTACTTTTTTTGCGTATTTTCGACGTTGCTTTTATTCGTTGGCTGTCAAAAAAACGATAACCCCGCTGCTGCCGAAACCGTGATTGGAAAATGGCAAGCGACAACCGTAAAAGGAAAAATCGGCATTTTTGGATCTAACGAAAACATCGACCAAAATGTAGAAAAAGAAAGTTTAGTGTACGAGTTCAAAGCCGATGGCACATTTACTTCAAATGGTACTCTCGATGAAGAAGGTAGTGTTGAAAAACAGACTGTTTCGGGCAAATACACGGTAACAAATGACCAAATCAAAATGACGTATCGCGAAAGTGGTCAAACGAAAGATAATGTTGAATACTATAAACTGAGTCTTTCCGGAAACGCCATAACGCTCACTTTAACCAAAGATTTATTAACCGTTGCCGTCAATGAAAGTGATCCTTCAGGCGCGGGAGCTCTCTTACTATCCTTTATTTCTTCGCTTGACGTTACGTATACGTTTAAGAAAATTTAAAGCGAGTAGTGAGTATAAAATACAAAAGAGCGCGGCCAAGGCCGCGCTCTTTTGTTATAAAAAGTAAGACAATTTGCTATTTTGCCCTTTATTATTTTGCCCGTCGCCCCTTGGTTAAATCTCTATTTCATTCCAAAGGTCAAGCTTCCCCATGTACTTTGCCAATCGGCTTTGGGATTTTTGGTGAGTCGCACCATGTTGACTACGCTGACCATGTAGGCTGCATTGCCTTTTTTGGGAAGTTCAAATGTAGCTTTCCCATCCATATCCGACCGTTTTATTTCCAACTCTGTTTTACCGTTTACTCGCCGCCAACAACGCACCAACGCATTTTTTAACGGCTTATTCTCATAGAGAAATTGACAGCTAAGCGGGCTTCCTTTGGGCATTGCATACGGATTTTGCTGAGGTACAATGTCAATGGACAACCCCATTTGCTTTGTAATTTCATTCCCTTTTACCGTTCCTACCTGCATGACCGTTTTTGCACAGCGGCGATACAATTCACGACCCTTCTTTTTAGTTTCTCCATTTTTTTGACGGTATTCAATGGCATTATCAAGTCCATCTTCTTTCAAGTAATCTAAAAATTTCTTGGGCTCCAGTTCAATAAAGGAACTGTTGGTTTCGAGAACGAGGATATGCGTACCCGCCTCCGTCAACGTAAGTGATTTCAATTTGACGGAAGAATCATTTTGCATAACCGTCGCCGTCAAATTTTTCTCTCCTTTTGAAGTTATTAATCGCAAACGCTGTACTCGGCGGTCTCCCCCACCCCAACGCTCACCTACATAATCTTCGCCCACATTGATACTAACGGAGATAGTTTGACCCAATTTAGGATAAAAGTCAGTAGGAAACAGCCAAAATTCATGAGCTGCCACGGTAAAAGCAGCTAATAAAATGAGCGAAACAAAAAGGTGCTTTTTTAGCATTCGTTACGGTATTTAGTTAGTTAAATTCTTTAAGAAAAAACGCCCAAAAGCGGCAGTTCCAGATGAAATTGGGAATCAATCACCGTATCTTCATTGTGATAAAATTCAAAATGATTGGGACGGTCGAAAACCGCAATAGCTTTTAGACTTGGGAATACTATCCAGCACGATTTGACCCCAAACTCAAAATAAATATTAGTCTTCTCAATCATTTCTTCCGGGCTTTGGGAAGGCGATTGAATTTCAATGGTAAGCAATGGCGCATCCGTCCGCTTGGCCGGCTGGTTTTGGTAATCTAATTCAAAAAGTGGGTAAAGTACCAAATCGGGCGTTGTTCCGATAGGTAAAGTAGCTAACGCTACCTCTGATGCAATATGAAATTGATTTCGATAACGCGATTTGAACTCAAAACTCAAGTTGGCTTGAATAATTCCATGAATTAAATTTGGCATAGGCTTCCCGCGTTCCATTTCGTATTCGGATGGTTGTTCGATGACCTCTTCCATAGTTTCTTAGTTTTCGACAAAAATAACATTTCTCAACAAATAACTGTACAGTATTAGTGATGCTTTCGTACCTTGCAAACCCAAAATCAACCCCCAATCAACCGTTATGCCTCCAAAAATCCGTAAAGAGGATGCCCTTTATTACCATTCCAAGGGTCGTCCCGGTAAGATTCAGGTAGTTCCGACCAAAGAAACCAACAATCAACTTGATTTGTCTTTGGCCTATTCGCCCGGTGTAGCCGAGCCTTGTATGGAGATTTTCCGCAATGTTGAAGACGTTTATAAATACACCGCCAAAGGCAATTTAGTAGCCGTAATCAGCAACGGAACCGCCGTTTTAGGTCTTGGCAACATTGGCCCGGAAGCCGGAAAACCCGTCATGGAAGGAAAAGGACTGCTTTTTAAAATATATGCCGACATCGACGTTTTTGATATTGAGCTCAACACCGAAAACGTCGATGAGTTTGTCAGAACGGTTAAAATCATGGAACCGACCTTTGGTGGGGTCAATCTGGAAGATATCAAAGCGCCGGAGTGTTTTGAGATTGAACGCCGCCTCAAAGAAGAGCTCAACATTCCTGTTATGCACGACGATCAGCACGGGACTGCCATTATCAGTTCGGCTGCCTTGCTCAACGGACTGGAACTGGTCGGTAAAAAAATTGAAGACATTCGCGTGGTCGTCTCCGGTGCGGGTGCCTCGGCAAGTTCCTGCACCAAACTATACATTTCGTTGGGCGTTCAGCCCGAAAACGTCGATATGTTCGACAGCAAAGGCCACATCAATACCGACCGTACTGACTTGGACGCCTTAAAACAGGAGTTCGCTTCTGAACGCCGTTTCGCTTCGCTGGCCGAAGGAATGGTCGGGGCCGATTTATTTCTGGGTCTTTCTAAAGCCAACGTCGTATCGCAGGACATGGTACGTTCCATGGCCAAAGACCCGATGGTATTTGCGATGGCAAATCCGGACCCGGAAATCCCCTACCCTGACGCCATTGCCGCCCGTGAAGATGTCATTATGGCTACCGGTCGTTCTGATTATCCCAACCAAGTCAACAACGTACTCGGTTTTCCGTACATTTTCCGGGGTGCGTTGGATGTTCGTGCCCGCGAAATCAACGAAGCGATGAAATTGGCGGCGGTTCAGGCCTTGGCAGAATTAACCAAGAAGCCCGTTCCTGACATTGTCAATCTGGCTTATAATACCGATAACATTACGTTTGGCCGCGAATACATCATTCCTAAACCCGTTGACCCGCGCTTGCTCACGACCATTGCCCCGGCGGTAGCTAAGGCCGCCATGGACAGCGGCGTGGCGCAGTTTCCTATTACAGATTGGGATGCGTACATTCAGCAACTGGAAAAACGCCTCGGTCAGGACAATCAGATTTCACGCGTTATCATCAGCAAAGCACGAAAAGCTCCTAAACGGGTAGTGTTTGCCGATGCCGAAAATGTGCAAGTACTGAAAGCCGCGCAGCAGGTACGCGACGAAGGAATTGCCCGTCCGATTTTGCTCGGAAAAGTAGACAAAATTCGCTCCATCATTGAGCTTAATAAACTGGATTTGGCGGAAATACCCATTATTGACCCCTACAGTGCTGATCAGGCGGCCAACATTGACCGGTATGCCGACGTCTATTTTAAAAAGCGGCAACGAAAAGGGGTCAATCTTCCGGAAGCCCGCAAGATGATGTACTATCGCGGTTCGTTTGGGGCCATGATGGTTGAAATGGGCGAAGCAGATGCGCTTATTTCAGGTTTAACGCGTAATTATCCCGATACCATTCGTCCTTCTTTACAAATCATTGGAAAAGAAGCCGGAGTGAAAAAAGTAGCGGGGATGTACATCCTGCTCACGCGTCGCGGTCCTTTGTTTTTAGCCGATACCACCGTCAATTTTAACCCAACGGTAGATGACATTGTCGAAATTACCGAATTGACCGCTCGCGCCGTGGAGCGATTCAATATCAAACCGCGCATTGCCCTCCTCACCTACTCCAACTTTGGAAGTGCCAAAGGCGACGATGCCGAAAAAATGAGTGCCGCCGCCGCGATTTTACAACAAAAACACCCTGATATGGTGGTAGATGGCGAAATGCAGGCGCACTTACCGTTTGATTTGGAATTGCTTCGCACCAATCATCCATTCAGTAAATTGGCGGAAGACGGTGCCAATACCTTGATTTTTCCCAATCTTTCGGCCAGTAACATTGCCTACAACTTACTCAAAGAAGTAGGGGAATACGAGGCAATTGGCCCCATTTTGCTCGGTATGGGCAAGCCAGTCTATGTATTGCAATTAGGTAGCTCTGTCCGTGAAATCGTAAACATGGTAGCGATTGCGGTGGTGGAAGCGCAGATGAAAGGATAAAAGAGTTTTAAAGCATAGATTGACAAGCGGCGGCAGGTTTTCCTGACCGCCGCTTGTTGGTTTAGATAGAAATACAGCAAAATCCCAGTTAGTTTTTGTAAAATTGCAGTAAGGGAAAAAGCAGCGAACCCGCCCAGCAAAAAATTGAATTGAACGTACGATATGCCCACTTTACACTGGATAGGAAAAGAAAAAGTCATCAATCATCATTTGGATGTACCGTTTAGAGTACTCAAACACCAATATACATTTGACAACGGTACTCAAAAAGCCTCCCCTACCGGGTCGGACCGTCGCACGGGAGGTTTGGAGGGGGTTACCAACAAAATCATCCACGGCGACAACCTCGAAGCCCTCAAAGCCCTGCTGCCCGAGTACGAAGGAAAAATAAAGTGCATTTACATTGACCCGCCTTACAATACCGGCAACGAAGGCTGGGCGTATAACGACAACGTTAACGACCCCAAATTCAAAAAATGGCTGCACAGCGTAGTGGGCAAAGAAGGCGAAGACCTCAGCCGCCACGACAAATGGCTCTGCATGATGTACCCGCGTTTGAAACTGTTGTACAAACTCCTCGCCGACGACGGCGCTATCTTTATTTCCATTGATGACAATGAACAGGCCAATTTGAAATTGATATTGGACGAGATTTTTGGGGGTAGAAATTTTGTAGATACAATTATTTGGCAAAAAAAGCACTCACCGCAAGGTGACGCAACATATTTATCAAATATGCATGATTATATTCTTGTTTATGCAAAAAGAACTAAAACTACAAAAGCTGACAAAGAAGGGTTTTCATTAATTAAACTGGAGAGAACTGAAACCCAAGACAATAGGTATCAAAATCCCGATAATGATTCAAGAGGAGTTTGGACATCAGATAATTATACTTGTAATAAAAATGCCGATGAACGTCCAAATCTTTACTATCCTGTTTTTAACCCCAATACCGGAGATGAAATTTGGCCTTCAAGAACATCAGTTTGGAGATATTCAAAAGAAAGGCATGAAGAAAATGTAAAGAATAATTTGGTTGTTTGGGGAGCAGACGGCAAGGGAAGGCCACGATTTAAAAGGTTTATGGATAAAGTTGGTGGTGTTGTACCTTCGACTTTATGGCTAAGAGATTTTGCAGGAGATAATCAGGAAGCTAGAAAAGAATTCAGGAAACTATTTAATCAATATGAATTAGATTTTTCTACACCGAAACCAAGTAAGTTAATTGAAAAAATTCTCCAAATCAGTACCGACGAAAACTCCATCATACTTGACTCATTTGCCGGTTCGGGCACCACGGCCCATGCGGTGTTGAATTTGAATAAAAAGGACGGTGGCCACCGCAAATTTATCCTGATCGAGATGGAAGACTACGCCGAAACCATCACCGCCGAGCGCGTCAAGCGGGTCATCAATGGCTACGGACAAACCTCTCCCCCACCTCAAGAGGGGAATAACGGTACGGGTGGGGTGTTTGATTATTACGAATTGGGCGAGCCGCTATTTTTGGAAGAAGGCGTACTGAACGAGGCCGTGGCCGAGGAGGAAATTCGCCGGTACGTGTACTATACCGAAACCCAAACAAGCCTTCCCGAAAAAGGCGAAAGCCACGATAATGTCCATTTTTTGGGCCACTACCAAGACACGAGTTATTATTTTTTCTACGAAAAAGACACCGTCACGTCCTTAGACCACGCCTTTCTGGCGACCATGCGCACCAAAGCCGAGCAATACGTCATTTATGCCGACAACTGCCTGCTTACCAGAGAGTTTATGGTCAAGCATCACCTCATTTTCAAAAAGATACCGAGAGATATTACACGATTTTAACTGATAACACAATGGATTTTATCGAAATCAAGGGCTACAAATCTATCAAAGAGGCGAAGATACAGCTTAGCCCCATCAACATTTTGATTGGTGCCAACGGGTCCGGTAAGAGTAATTTTATTTCATTCTTTGAGTTTTTAGATAACATATATAATAAAAAGCTACAGGAATATGTGGGTTTAAGGGGCGGGATTGAAAAATATTTACACAAAGGTCTGGAGCCCTCAGATTCAATCGAAGGTCTCATTCGATTTGAAAAAGGCGTTAATTCATATTCATTTATGATACAAAAAGCAGGCGATGGCTTTGTTTTTTCTAAAGAGGCATTATGGTATTATAATAACCCTTTAGAATACCGAGCATTCACTAAAGAAGCTCAAGTTAAAAATAATGGTTGGTACCGTGGTTCCTATATTCAAAAACATATTGTAGGGCATAAAAAATATCATTTTCACGATACCGGGCAGAATTCACCTTTTAATAATACCTCCCATATTGAAAAGGATAGTATTGTCTTATACGATAAAGGAGAAAATTTAGCCTCTATTTTATATAAAATCAGGCAAGAGAACCCAAAAGTATACAACAGAATTGTACGAAATATACAAAGTATTGCACCCTACTTTTCTGACTTTATACTTGAACCAAATGAAAACGGATATCTAAAACTCTTTTGGCAAGATAAGTTTAGCCAATACAATTATGGTATCAATGATTTATCTGATGGTACCATTCGATTTATTGCCTTAGCCGTTTTATTTATGCAACCTGATTTACCCAAAACAATTGTATTAGATGAGCCTGAGTTAGGCCTGCATCCTTTGGCAATCTCTAAGTTAGCGGGAATGATACAAAGTATAGGCTCAACTGAAAATCAAGTTATAATTGCAACTCAATCTGCCGATTTGATCAGTTACTTTGAACCTGAAGATGTAATTGCTGTTGATCAAGTTGATGGTTGCAGTATTTTCAATCGTTTAACCACGGAAGAATTAAGAGAATGGTTGAAAGATGACTCGTTGGGTGATCTATGGAAAAGAAATATTATTAACAAAGCTCAACCATTTTAACATTAATGAAAAAGTTAATAATTATTTGCGAAGGTAAAACTGAACTTCTCTTTTGCTCAACAATATTAGAGCTCTACTTCAGGCAAATAAATATTCAGATTGAATATCCTTTAATTAGTCATTCTAATGGGGGTATAGTAAAATGGGTTCATTTAAAACCCCAAATTGAAACAAATCTACTAATTGATTCTACTTGCTTTGTTACTACATTCATTGACTTCTATGGCATATATGAACATCATGATTTTCCGGATTGGAGACAATCATTAGCGGAACCATCTAAGAGTATAAAAATGATTGTTTTAGAAAATGGAATGCGTAACAGCATAGCACCAAATCTTCAACCCCGTTTTATTCCCTACATACAATTACATGAATTTGAGGCACTTATTTTTTCAGACTACTCGTCTTTTGAAGAATATTATGAGCCCAGAGAAGCAAACTTTAACAGATTAAGGGAAATATGCAGTAACAATCCTAATCCGGAAGAAATTAACGATTCTCCAACCACTGCGCCCTCAAAAAGACTGGAAACAAATATAAGGAGATATGATAAAGTAACACACGGGCCTGACATATGCGAAATTATCGGGCTACCCAAAATAAGAAGTAAATGCCCACGGTTTCATGAGTGGATTACAAAATTAGAACGTATTTAAATGGAACTCAAACCCTATCAGCAGCAGGTAATCAACGACCTTTCTTCGTTTTTGGAACAAGTACAGACCACCAAAGACGTGAAGGAGGCTTTTTATACGTTTTGGGCGCAGCACCCCAAAACGCCCTTATTTCCTTTTGTCGGCACGGCCATTGAGCCCTACAAAAACAACGTGCCGCGCGTACCGCACATCTGCATCAAAGTACCCACGGCGGGCGGCAAAACGTTCATTGCCTGCAACGCCCTGAAAACCATTTTTGATACTTTTGCCTACGACAAGCCCAAAGCCGTGGTGTGGCTGGTGCCTTCCATTACCATTTTGGACCAAACCATCAAAAACCTCAAAGACCCCAAGCACCCCTACCGCCAGAAAATCAATGCGCATTTTGGCAACAAAGTAGAGATCTTTGATAAGTCGGCCTTGTTGCAGGGAAGCGGCTTCAATGCCACGTCGGTCAAAGAGCAATTAAACATTCTGGTGTTCAGTTTTGACAGCTTGCGGGTCAAAAACAAGGAAGACCGCAAAGTATTTCAGGAAAACGGCAACCTCCAATCGTTTGAAAGTCTGCTCGGTCAGGAAACCGAAATCACCTTGGGGGCCGTCATCAAATACCTCAATCCCGTGGTCGTGGTAGACGAAAGTCACAACGCCGAAAGCGACCTGAGCGTAGACATGCTCAAGGTCATCAACCCCTGTTTTATTCTTGACCTCACAGCCACACCCCGCAAAAACAGCAACATCATCAGTTTTATTGATGCGCTGGAGTTGAAAAAGGAAAACATGGTCAAACTCCCCGTGATTGTCTATAATCATCAGGACAAAACGGAGGTTATCAATTCCTCGATGCAATTGCGCAGTCGGTTGGAAGCACAGGCCAAGGCAGAAGAAAAGAAAGGCGGCAAGTACATTCGGCCTATTGTGCTGTTTCAGGCGCAGCCCAAAAACGGTAAGGATTTTTTGAACGAAGAAGAAGAAAAGACCAACGTTCAGAAGTTGAAAGAAAAACTGCTGGAGCTGAAAATTCCCGCCGACCAAATCAAGATCAAAACGGCCAACATCAACGAAATCAAGGGGATTGATTTGATGAGCAAAGACTGTCCCGTGCGCTACATCATCACCATCAACGCCCTGAAAGAAGGCTGGGACTGTCCCTTTGCCTATATTTTGGCATCGTTGGCCGATAAAAGCTCGTCCGTGGATGTAGAGCAGATTTTGGGGAGGGTGTTGCGGCAGCCCTACGTGATGAAACACAACTTCCCGTTGCTCAACGTCAGTTATGTCCTCACGGCTTCTTCCAAGTTTCTGGACACCCTCGACAACATCGTGAAGGGCTTAAACAAAGCGGGTTTCAGCGATAAAGATTACAAATTGGCCGAACCGGTGGTGACCGAAGAACCCAAAAAACAGGATTTTTTACAGCAACTTAGCTTTTTCCCGGCGGCAGAAGAACCGGCAGCAGACATAGCGTCCGACATTGACACGGCACGGATTTCGGTTCCCTCCCCGTCTGCCAACGTTTCGGAGGCAGTTTGGAGCGGAGCCGTAACGGAAATTGAACAAACCGCCCTTCAGCAAAACGATGCCTTTGAAAAAAAGGTGATGGAGATAGAAACCACCGATACTCCCGTATTTCCCAATGAAATTCAACAACTTGTGAAAACCTACGGCATTAAAGACATTTTCAGAGAGCAGGCAGAACAACTTGCACTGCCGCAATTTTTCCTGAACGTACCGGCCAATGACCTCTTCGGCAATCAGGAAACAGCTTCATTGCTGGAAAAAGAATACCTGTTGGAAGGCTTTGCGCTGAGTAAGTCTGATACCAACATTGCGTTTGACAGCATCGCTTCGGAGCTGTACAAGGTAGATTTGGACGAAACAAAAAAAGAACACACGCCCACGTTTGTACGGCTGGACGGCGGCGTGAAAGACAATTTGATGACGTATATTCTTGACCCTACTCGAAAAGAAAGCCGCGTCAAGAATTTCACCAAGCGAATCATGGATATTATCGGCAATATGTATCCCATTCCCGACAAAGAAATTGAAAAATACGTCAAGCGCATTTTGGAAGATTTCAACGACGGTCAGTTCAGCGATTTTGCCAACAATGAATATACTTACACCGACAAAATCAAACAGAAGATAAAAGCGTTGTCTGAGACTTATGCCGAAAAAAAATTCAGGGATTTTCTGGATACGGATAAAGTATTCTGTCGTTCTTCCTTCCATTTCCCAAAGAACATTTCGCCCGGAAGCACCTCCAAAGACATCACTAAATCGCTGTACGAAAAAGAAGGTAGCATCAACGGATTTGAAGAGCGGGTCATTAACGAGATCGCCAATAAGTCCAACATTGCCTTTTGGACCCGAAACATAGAACGTAAAGGCTTCCGTATCAACGGTTTTGTGAACCATTACCCCGACTTTATCATTCAAACCAAAAGCGGCAAAACGCTATTGCTGGAAACAAAAGGAGATCATTTGGATGCCGAGCAAAAAATCAGGCTTGGTCGCCTGTGGGCAGGCAAAGCAGGCAACAACTACCGCTACTTCATGGTGTATGAACGGCGAACGGTGGAGGATGCCTATAAATTGGAGGATTTTTTACAGATGATTAAAAGTATTTAAAGCCGACAAATTGTAAGTTAACGAAAGACCGTCAGCTCAAAATCTGACGGTCTTTCTTTTTTGTGCTGTATTCCCACTGTCAGGTAATTGTACTATATCCTTAATTGCATGAACAATCAAAACATATTCCATTAAAACATTCTTTCATCTTTATAAAAAAAGGCAGAACAATATTTTACGAATATAGTTGTATCCATTAGATTGCAGGCAGTTTTGAAATTGTATCAAAATTAACTAACGACTAACCAAATGAAAAAAAATTATCTATTTACGGTATTGCTATGCCTTACCGTGAGCTTTGCATTTGCTCAGGCCTCCCTGAAAGGGAAAGTAAAAGATACTACGGGCGGCCTACCCGGGGTCTCGGTTTCGGTAGCTGGAACCAACACAGGTACAGCCACCAATGCCGCCGGCGATTATTCACTGTCACTCGCTAACGGTACGTATCAAATCAATTACTCATCGGTAGGTTATACCCCTCAAACCAAAACCGTTGTTATCAGCGGCAGCGATGTCATTGCTGATATTACGTTGGAAGTTTCTGCCACTACTCTGGAAGAAGTGGTCGTGTCGGTGGGTAGCCGTACCTCAAAACGTACACTTACTGACTCTCCTATCCCGGTTGATATTTTATCAGCGCAGGATCTGGTAAGTACCGGTCAAACAACTTTTGACAAGGCGTTGCAATACCGCGTACCTTCGTTCAACACGGTAAACACGCCCGTAAACGACGCCTCGTCGCTGTTGGACCCGTACGAAATTCGTAACATGGGTCCCAGCCGCACGTTGATTTTGATCAACGGAAAGCGTAAAAACACGAGTGCGTTGATGTACATTCAAACCTCACCGGGTCGCGGAGAAAGCGGGGCAGATATTTCGGCCATTCCGCAACAAGCTATCAAACGGGTTGAAATACTGCGTGACGGAGCTTCTGCTCAATACGGTTCAGACGCCATTGCAGGGGTTATGAACATCATTTTGAAAGACAAGTTTGATTATGGCTCCGTTACCCTCAGAACAGGAGTGACCGGTAAAGGAGACGGAGGGCATATTGGCTTTGCAGTCAATAACGGAGCAAATTTTGGTAAAGGATACATCAATTATACCATAGATTTCAGCCGTACCGCCTTAGCCAATCGCCCCGGAAAAGTAAGCGCCGAAGCAGAAGCAGACGACAATTTGGGATTTGGAGCTTCATTGAGCACTGTTAAGGCATTTTTGGCAAAATATCCCGATGCAGGAAATATCAACGGACAACCTGAAAATACGGCAGCTAAATTTGCTGTCAATGGAGGGGTGCCTATCGGTGAGAAATCCGAGTTTTACTACAATGCTGCCTACGTTTACAAAAAAGTAAACAGCTTTGCCAACTACCGTACGCCTTATTGGCGCCCCACCGATGATGGTCTTCTGACACCTGCCGGCCAGCCCTACGTAGGATACGTCCCTACATTTCAAGGTGATTTGAATGATTATAACGCAACCATAGGTGTCCGCAGCGAAAACAATGGCTGGAAAACGGATTTAAGCTTTACTACGGGCCACAACAAGCAATTGTACACAGTTTCCAATACCCGCAACCGTGGCTTGGGCAAAAGTTCCCCCATTTATTTCAAACCGGGCGGTTATCAGTTTCACCACAATGTGGGCAACATTGACATTTCGAAACAATTGACCGAAAAGTTAACGTTTGCGGTTGGGTCAGAGTTTCGTGCCGAAACTTTTACCGTATTTGAGGGCGACACTTCCTCTTACGTAAAAGGAGGCGCTGACTCATTCCCAGGAACTACTCCAAACAACGCGGGTATTTTTACCCGATTCAACTTTGGCGGCTACGTAGATTTAGGATATGATGTCACTCCTAACTTCTTACTCAACGGAACCTTACGTACCGAAAGATACAGCGACTTCGGCAACGCTACTGTGTTTAAAGTAAGTACCCGTTATAAATTCAACGATGACAAAGTCACCTTTCGTGCCTCGTTCTCAACGGGTTTCCGAGCACCATTACTGCATCAAATCTATCAGCAGTTGGCACAGGCCAGTTTTGTACCGGGACAGGGAATTCAGACAAAAGGTATCGTAAACAACGTGAGTCCACAGGCTTTTGCATTGGGGGTTCCTAAATTAACGCCTGAAAAATCCACCAACTTTACACTTGGTTTAGGTTTCAATCCAAACAAAAACCTGAGCATCACTTTGGATTACTACAACATCCAGGTGAACGACGATGTGATGGCTGCTTTTCATTCAGTACATTCTTCGTTAAAAGAGGGTGGCATTTTTTGTTTTGATGCGATTGATGCTTCAAAATTTATCCTCTCAATCGACAAAAACCAAGTGATTGTCCATAATGCAAACCATCAGGGAAAAAGTTATAGCCGCGAAAGCTATTTTGATTTGAATCTATCTACCGGCTGGACGTGGGATTGGAGAGCTGATTATTTTAAAATCGAAGATGGTGAGAAAAAACACATTGGTGACGATTTTTCAACATTGCGAACCTTTACCGAAGACGAAATCAAACTGTTTTTAAAATTAAACGGCCTAACCGTCATTGAAACCATACCCAAACCTTCATACGCTTTTGATACACTTGTTTATGTAGTCAGTAAATAAACTCAGTAACATGAGCCGCACTTTTAGTGCCATTAGTCAGTATTTCTTCCTATTTAATCATGATTCGCAAGCTCTTACTCATCGGGACGATACTTGCCTACAGCTTGAAAATCAAAAAAAGATGAAGCAGGTATCCTATCGGCTTGCCTTTGCATCTTTTATGATTGGATTCATTCCGGTTTTCTTCTTTTTAAAAATCCCAGAAATGCCCTAAAGCGAATTAAGGCAAAAACTGACAGGCCTGTATGCCGAACTTCTACTTTTTTGGCATATCAAAAAAACCAATTTAAGTCCCAAATAGTCGGCAAAAAGTACAGTTCATCGAAAATATCCTCTCAACTTACGCCTCAAAACTAATTTTGTACCATCAAATAAATATCCCGATTGCCCCTTTATAAACCAAAAAATGATGACTACTGTAAAAACAATATTGATCGTAGAAGATGAACCAATGACCCGCAAATTGTTGCAACACATGTTGGGAAAAACATATAATGTAATTGCTTGTGACAGTGCTAAAAAAGGGCTTCACTGTCTAAAAACTAACTCAACCATTGATTGTGTCCTCAGCGATTTGTACATGCCCGAAATCGATGGTAAAGAATTTGTTCGTCAGATTCGTCAAAATGCACTTTGGGCTAAAATACCCATTATTATACTTTCAGGAGCGCAGGAAAGCGATATTAGAATCAATTGCTTAGAAATTGGAGCAGACGATTTTATTACCAAGCCTTTCAACCCGAAGGAAGTTCAGTTAACAATAGCAGCCATCCTCCGCAGAAATCATTATGTAGGCAATCATAAAAAAGACGATACGGCGGTTGTTAGCCCAACCCCGTTGGTACAGAAATATATGCCTTGGTAGAAACGTCTACTCGATATTATAGTATCGGGAGCCGCGCTATTATTCTTAACACCTCTGTTTTTAATCATAAGTGTGTTGATAAAACTTGATTCAAAAGGGGCTATTATTTATAAATCAAGGCGTGTAGGAGCAAAATACCGAATTTTTGATTTGTACAAATTCCGCACAATGCGTACCGACGCTGACCGTCTTCTCTCCAAAATGAGTGATTTGAATATGTATAATCAAACAAAGACCACTACTGAAGACAACCTTGGTCTTTGCAGTTCCTGCGGCGGTATAAAAGACCATTGCAGAAATCAGCTATTTAAAGAAGGCATGATGATTTGCGAAAAGAATTATTTACAGACAATAGGAAAAGAAGCCGCCTTCAAAAAGTTTCAGAACGACCCACGAGTGACAAAATTGGGAAGTTTTTTAAGAAACAGCAGCCTTGATGAGTTACCACAACTTTAGAACATTTTTATCGGAGATATGTCGTTGGTAGGAAACCGTCCTTTACCGTTGTACGAAGCGGAAAAATTGACAACAGATGCTGCCATAGGGCGTTTTGATGCCCCCGCTGGGCTAACGGGGTTGTGGCAGGTAACCAAACGCGGTAAAGGTAAAAAGGATATGTCAGCTGTGGAACGTATTGAGTTGGATATTAAATATGCCAAGCATGTATCCCCAAAAATGGATTTACGAATCATTGGCCAAACATTCCCCGCTTTGCTTCAATCTGAAAATGTTTAATTGACTTTTAAAAGCGCGTCTCATTAAATACGTACCGATAATTGCATTCTTACCAATAATTCCCATTATACGATTTCTGTAATCCAACTATTAGGTAGAATTGAAAATTCATCCAAAGCGACTTTGGAATAGGAAGTGGCAATACAGTATCTCTTCAAAAATAGTTGAGTACCTGAAAATAACACAGAAAAGAAGTTGTTTGCATTAAACCTCCTTTCCTGACGCCGACAGAGTTCAAAACTCTTGCCGGCATTTTTTATGGGTTTTAGACTCAAAAAAGCCTCATTTTCCTCCAAAAAACGGGCTTTTAAGCCTCTTTGTCGAAATCCGCCGATGAAGGCTTCTGGATAGAGTAATTTTGATTCATCAAAAAATAAAAACTGATCACTTCTTGACAATTCCGCAATTGATTCGACAGATAAAAAACCATTGGTTGTTGATAATTACACTTCCTTCACTTATTGCCGGCTTTATCTTCTTTTTGACACGAAATGAAATATGTGAGTATAATCCCAATGCAGTAATTTATACGGGTTTGACTTCAGTTCGGACTCTCGAATCAGGGCAAAACGACCAGATTGATTATTTTACGATAAACAATTCCTTCGATAATATCCTCACTATAGTCAAATCGCGCAGCACGCTTGAAGAGGTGGGTATCCGATTACTGGCGGCTCACTTAATGTTGCGTCAGCCTAATCCTGCCGTTGCCAACAACCACACCATCAAACATCTGCAAACGGTTCTTCCGGAATCTGTTAGAAACCAGATTGTTAATTTCTCTTCGCCCGAACGCACAGTCGAAAATATTTGTCGCTATTCTGAAATGCCCGGGAATATCATTTCCGAAAAGCTGCTCAATGTCAACGATGAACCCTACAATGCAAAGGGAATTAGAGCCAAACTCACCGCAATTCGCGAAGGAACAAGCGATATGGTACGATTGAATTACCTATCTACCGATCCAGCCGTAGCAAAACAAACGCTCGAACTCATCAACTTGGTATTTAGGCGTCGGTATCAGGAACTTAAAATGAGTGAAACCCGCACCGACATTGAAAATTTGCACGAACTCAACAACTCAAAAAACGGAGTTTCTGCCAAAAATCTTTTTCAGAATTGGATAAATTCTACAAGTGTACAAGTATTGGATGCACCAAAACTCGCTGACCAACCGGAAAGCTCTAACCGTATACTACTGACTGTCATAGGGTTTACAGTCGGATTTATTTTCTCAATCGGATTTAGTATCGGTAAAACCTATTTTAACAAAAGGATTAAAAATCCCAAACGCGCCGAACACCTCACTGGTCTGCGTTTTACCGGCGCTTTACCACATTTTAAGGATGATTTAAAACAGTTTCCATGGGGAGCAATCGAACATCAAACAATCAATCAATGTATCTCTAAACTCAAAAAATGGTCTAATCAGCAAACTCATTTGGTAGTAATTGCCAGTTCAAGAGAAGGCGAAGGCAAAAGTTTTTTCACAAAAAAACTGGTTCGACAGCTTAGTAACGTGTAAATAATAAGCTGGTCAATTTCTGCCTTTTACAAGGTAGTTCCATTTGGGTCTTTTATCATCAAATAATATGAATGTCTCTATATTATCTCTAAACTTTTGACAAA
>NZ_JAIXST010000070.1 GCF_027484545.1 Runella sp.
CGATAGGACGTGATAACAGCTTCCGTCCCGGCGAGGGTCGTCCAACTCAAAGAAAAATTCAGCTACATTCATTTCCCAAAGGTCGGGCTAACTTACCACTTCATGCAATTGCCCTATAAAACTGCTTGGTTGGAAGCATAAAAAGAGGTTGGCTTGGCACTCACCGTGTTGCAAACACTTTGCTTATTTTGGGGTCGTAGTTGCAAACTACGACCAACTGGGGCAAAACAACGGTGTACTTAGGCATTTTTCAGCTTACGCTTATTTAGATAGTCGTCAAACGAAACCCTCGAGCCTTTGTCTTCCTGCTTTGTTTTGTCGTAGAGTCGTATGTCTTCCAACTCCTCTAAGTCGGCCATCATTTTTTCATAGCTTGTAATCGGTAAGATAACCGCTATTTTCTTTCTGCTGTTGTCAGTGATAAATTGAGTTTTGGAAGTCATTGCCTTGATTTTGTTTTAACAAAGCTACCAGAATGGAGGCAAATTCAAAAACAAAAAACGGTGTCAATCTTATAAAAGACTGACACCGTTGAAAGAAAAGAGTGTAAAAGCATTTTTTAGCGACGCCGTCGGATTGGGCATCCGCCTCAAAGCGATGGCGTCGCTGGTAATTAGTTCACATTCACGGCCTTGATGTCGGCTTGGCGAACGGCTTCGTTGAAGGCGGGTACATCTTTGGCAATGGCCGTTTTGAGGCGGTCGAGTTGCTTGTCAATCTTGCCCGCGAGATCATTATATACGTCGTAACTTTGCTTGGTCGGTTTGGTATCTGCCGAAGAAACAGTGCTGCTTACACCGGCTAACTTGTCGTTAAGTTGAATAGCAAAATTCAAAGCGTCCTGTCCGGCTTTTGACTTGGGTTGCATGAGCGTACTTTCAACTTCGTCTAAGGTTTTCATTAATTCTTTGGTCTGCTCTTTGAGTTTCTTAGCCAAATTTTCGTCCTTAACGGCTTTCAAATAAGCGTTGACATCGTTGCGCACTTTGCGAATTTGGTTGATGCCCTTGTGCGTGTCAGAAAGTTTTTTGTTGATTTTCATCGAAAGCTCAAACTGTTCCTGTAAGTCAGCCAACGGTACTTTCACGCGAGGATCTTGTAAGATATCAAACTCTTGTTCTTTGATGAGCGTTTTTCCCATAACCATCTGTACCTTGTACTTACCCGGCACAACCTTGGGGCCAATGGTACTGCCGCTCCACATCACGTTGGTTCCATCTACTTCGGTGGCGTTGGGGTAACGCATATTCCACAAAAACACGTTCATGCCTGCTTTGGCCTGTAACACGTTGGGCACGCGGGTTTTGGGGTTAGCATAAAAATCCTTCGGGTCTTTTACATCCTCGCCTTTGAGGTCTTTCTTGCTCGAATAACTAACGATGGTGTCGCCTGTGGCCGTAAAATAAATCAGCTTTACTTCGTCTTTGGGAGCTTCTTTGAAGTAATAACGCGTCAAGACGCCGTTGGGGGTATTTTCACCATCGCTCAAAGACTCGTCAATCACAAAACGACCACCGCCTTGGAAACGATAGCTGTGGCGAGGCTTATACAAGTGCGCTTGTGCATCGGCGGCTACCTGCTTGTCCATGATTTCATGGAGAGGCGTTACATCGTCCATGATCCAGAAAGCACGTCCGTGGGTCGAAACCACTAAGTCTTTTTCACGTTTGTGAATCACTAAGTCATGAATGGGCGTGAGGGGGAGATTGAGTTGAAGTTTTTCCCAATTTCCGCCATCATTGAAAGATACATACATCCCGCGTTCAGTACCTGCGTACAGGAGGCCGCGCTTGTTAGGGTCTTCGCGTACGACGCGTGTCCATTCGTCGGCAGGAATACCGTTTGTAATGGAAGTCCATGTCTTGCCGTAGTCGGTGGTTTTGAAGATATACGGTTTAAAGTCATTGAGTTTGTAGCGGGTAGCGGTCAGGTACGCCTTTCCTTTGTCAAACTGCGAAGGCTCGATGATGCTGATAAGCGCAAAATCACCCAATTGAGTTTTGGGCAGGGTGACGTTATTCCAGCTTTTGCCTGCGTCGGGGCTTACGTGTACGTAGCCATCGTCGGAGCCTACCCAATACACGCCTTTTTCAACGGGAGATTCGTCAAAGGCAAAAATCGTTGCGTAGGTTTCGGCACCTGTTTGGTCGAGGCTGATCGGTCCTCCTGTTTCGCCCATGGTGGCGGGATCGTGGCGGGTCAAATCAGGGCTGATGGTTTGCCACGACTGCCCGTAGTTAGTGGTTTTATGAACGTACTGAGACGTACAAAACAGCAATTTAGGGTCATGTGGGCTAAACAAAATCGGGTACGTCCACTGAAAGCGGTAAGTGCGGTCTTTGCTTGGTGCTCCCATAAAATACTCAGGATACACGTTAATGACCTGCTCTTGGTTGGTACGCTTGTCTTGCCGGGTGATGAGGCCGTCGTAGCTGCCTCCAAAAGTTACTTTGGGGTCGAGAGGATCGGATACAATGTAGCCCGATTCTCCGCCGGCTACTTGGTACCAATCGCGGATACCAATGGTAGCATCGTCGGAGCGGCTGGCAATGCGCTTGGCGGAGTTGTCCTGCTGTCCTCCGTAGAGGTTATAGGGAAAGTCGTTGTCTACCGATACGTGATAAAACTGTGAAGTAGGGATGTCTAATTCCGTAAAAGTTTCGCCGTCATTGAAGGTGACTTCGGCACCGCCGTCGTCAGCGATAATGTAGTTATCCGGATTGTTGGGGTTAATCCATACATCGTGAGTGTCACCATGGTGAACGTTGATGCGTTGGAAAGTTTTGCCGCCATCTTTGGTTTTAAAGGCATTTACGTTCAAAATTACCAACTGATTTTCGTCTTTAGGGCTCACGGCCAAATTCATGTAGTACCACGGACGTTGTTTGAGATTCGGGTTGTCGGTAATGTGAGCCCATGTTTCGCCACCGTTGGTAGAGGTATATAAGCCTCCCTTTTCTTTATTTTCTACCATTGCCCAAAGGCGGTTGCCATTGGTAGGAGCGACAGCAATGCCAATTTTACCCAACAGCCCTTTGGGCATTCCCGGGTTCTGAGAAATGAGTTGCCAACTGTCGCCGCCATCGGTGGACTTGTACAGACCCGATCCAGGGCCACCGCTGCTCATCATGTGGTGGTTACGAAACGATTGCCATAGAGCTGCATAAAGGATGTTGGAATTAGTGGGGTCAAATACTACATCCACGGCTCCCGTGCTGTCGTTTTTAGCGAGCACCTGCTGCCACGTTTTTCCACCGTCTTTGGAGCGATACACGCCCCGTTCTTTATTGGGACCCCAGTGATTGCCAAGGGCGGCTACAAAGAGTACTTCGGGGTTTTGGGGATGCACGGCAATATGTGCAATGGAAATGGTTTCTTTAAGACCAATGTGTTTCCATGATTTGCCCGCATCGGTGGACTTGTAGATTCCGTCACCATAAGTGATGTTGCCACGGATGTCGGTTTCTCCCATGCCCACATAGACCACGTTGGGGTCGGAACTGGCCACGGTAATTGCCCCAACTGAACTTGATTTGAAGGTGCTATCGGAAATGGGGAACCAATCATTGCCTCCGTTGACGCTTTTCCAAACGCCCCCGCCTGTGGCACCGAAGTAGTAGACCAAGGGTTGACCTGCTACGCCTGTAGCAGCCAATGAGCGCCCACCCACGGAGGGGCCGATGTTGCGGTAGCGAAGGGCATTGAATAGTTTAGAATCAACGGTTTTGGCTGAGGGAGGTGCCGATGCTGAAACTTCTTTTGCTTTTTTCTTTTGGGCAAAGCCTACGGTTATCAAAGCAAATGAAAAGAGTAAAGCCGATAAAAGTGTTTTTTTCATACATTCATTAGGTTAGGAGAGAAGATTATGTTTGAGCAAAAATAAAAAAAATGACCTGAGAAAACCTATTTTCTCAGGTCAAAACGACACAATTACTTTTTATGTAGATGAAGATTAATTCTTCTGAATGATTATTGTGACAAATAGCTGATTTCAGCAATAAACTGACGACCGCCTGGAGATAATTTTTCCTGAGCTCGTGCCGAGAGTTTGATGATGATTCGATTATTGGCGCTGATGTCTGGTAGCTTACCAATCACTTTTACCCAAATACTTTGGCTATTGTTTACATTTTTGACTTGAATCAAAGAACCAACGGGAGCCGTACGGTGAAGGGCAAGGAATTTGTTATTAATATCCGTTCCGTCCAATACTTCAGCAACTCCCGTTTCTAAAATTCGTTTACCAGTATTGGCAATTTTGGGCTCTGGTAAATCGGCATTTGTTAAATCTTCGGCATGAGGTGGAGGGGGCATTTTCTCGGGGTTTGCTTTTCGGACTTCCGTCAATTTAGCAGAGTCAAGTTTGTTCTTTTTTAAATAGTCCTGATAGGTATGCTCAGAGACAATCAGTTCCTGCCCTGAGCGTAGTTGGTCGGAAGTGAGGCCGTTCCATCGGCGAATATCAGCCATCAATACTCCGTGTTTGACAGCAATACCGTAGAGTGATTGTCCGCCTTCTACGCGATGAATCCCCATTTTGGCCAGAACGGTACTTGGTTTTGCTTCGACCTTATCCGTTTCTGGGTCTTTCGCAGGAGGATTTTCAACCTCTTTTTTCTCCTCAACCTTTACATTTTCGACTTTTTCTTCTTCTACTTTGACAGGGGGATTCGCCTTGGGTTGAATCTCATAATCAAGCACCAATTTGGTGTTATCTGGCTTTTTTTCAGGTTCTTTAGCGGCTACGTTCGCAGGTGCTTTGGCAGGTACGGCACGACTTTCGGTAAGCACACGTACCGTTTGTCCTACCGATAAATTGTCTTTCATGCCGGGGTTGGCATCTTTAAGCGCTTTAATGGTAGTCTTGTATTTGCGCATTACGGCGTACAGTGTCTGTCCCGCCTCTACGCGGTGAAGTACGTAGGTTTTACCGTTCTTACTTTCAGTACCCGTAGAATCAACAACAAAAGGAGTAGCAAATGCGGAGGTTCCCCACAAAATCGCTGCTATTACGAGGCAAAATCCGGCTCGCGTTATCATGGTCTTGGTAATTTTATTACGACTAATTCGTCCAATTTTTTTAAATAAATAATATGGTGTTCACTATAAAAACATTCATCAAAGACAGCACTATCCTTGTCCGAATCAATTGGTTCGTTCAATAGTACTGTCTTCGTTGAATTTACTACCAAGATAGAGCGGGATAAAGTAATAGCGTTAGCGGGGTAAAGATAATTAAAAAACAATAGATGTCCAGCGATTTCGCCATAATTTATCGCTTTTTGAGGAATTTTATTCGTTATTTTTTGGATAAATTGCCTTATTACCGAATAATATGGACTTGACTCTTCGTGACTTATGGGGAATTTCCAAAAAGTAGATTCCTGAATCGGCTGTAAAAAAGAAGCCCCCGCAGGATTTCCGTTGGCTATTGACCAATGTTCTAAAATAAGAGGCTGTTCGGGATTAGCTCGGGATGTTTGAATCGTTAGTCCGTCAGTCCCCTCAAACTTACATCCTGCCAACGTCCAACTCATGTTACCCGACAATGCATCGACGACTAAAAGTTGTTTGGGGGCGGGCTGCTCACTACCTGTATACGCATGTAATAATAGTTTCCCTGCGTAAAAACCAATTAGTCCGGTCCACCAATCTGTTTCGATAAATGCGTGTTGCCAACTAATTTCACCCGTTTCGACATGAAGAGCGCACCATTCTACGTTGGTTTTGTCGCGCAGTTCGAGAACTACAATATTCTGAGTGGCCGATGTAGGAAGGACATCGTACAAAACACGCCAAATGGGAAGGGTAAAACGAATATTGTGGGAATCTAACAAGTGCCAATTTGATAATTAATTGGTCAAAAGTAGGGAAAGACGGCAGTTATATCAAACCCATTGGCTTTAGATTTTCAGTACAAATGCGCCCGATTCGATAAGAAAGCCCAAATCAGCGCTAAAACTGCGACCAATCCAATGGCAAAAGAGAGGCTGTAAGCATTGGAAATGAGGCCAATCAACGCTGGTCCTGCCAAAAATCCTGCCAGACTGAACGTATTCATCGTCGCCAATCCTGCTCCTTTGGCCATACCCGGAACTCGCGCCGCGCTCCCGTATAAGATGGGCGCTCCGCACGAAACACCTGCGCCAACTAAACCAAAACCTAAAATGGCGGTAGTGGTATGTGGAATCAATACAGCTAATAAAATACCGAACGCGGCTAATATTCCTCCCGTAACCAATACTTTTCGACTGCCGTATTGGGGTATGAGGGCATCGCCGACAAAACGCCCCGAAGCCATAAAAAAGGCATAGCAGGCAAAGCCCCAACCGATGAAAAAATCGTTGGATTTGACAACGTCACGCATGTAAACAGCCGTCCAATCGGACATGGTGCCTTCGGTGATGTTGGTACAAAGTGAAATGGCAATCATACCCATTAAAACTCGATTGGGCCACGCAAATTTTGCCCCTCCTTCGCTTTGACGTTTCTCTTCGTGAATCCCCATGATGATGGGACGCACCAATAAAACCAATGCTACAATGGTGACTGAAACCGCAGCTACATGGATAGCCGGAGGAACTTTAAAACCCATTAAAATACTGGCTAACGCCGAGCCTAACATGCCTCCTCCGCTGAACATTCCGTGGGAAGTAGACATGATGAAAATGCCATCCTGCCGCTCAATGCTCGTCACGCAGGTATTCATGGCTACGTTGGTGAAGGCGATTCCGATTCCCATTAGTCCCAATGCCGCCGAAGTCATCCATAAATAGGGTACATTGACAGGCAAAGAATAGGCGAGTGCCATCGCGATTAATCCCCAGATAGCGGTAGCCCGCATTCCGAAACGATTGATAATGACGGTAGAAAAAGGATTGGTAAGCGTAGAGGCAAGCGGTAAACTGAGCAATAACAATCCTAATTGGGCATCGTCTAAATTAAATTTCTGTTTTACGTAGGGAATCCACGTTACCCAGTTTCCAAACAAAAAACCGACCGAAGCAAAAATGGCTCCTATGGCCAAGCTCCGGCTGTGGGTAAAATATGTTTTTAAGTGTGTTGTCATTATTAAATGGTTAACTCAATTCGATTCTGCTCTGGGTCAAATACAACACTTTCGTAGTAGCCGTCGCCCGTCCAACGAGGTTCGCCTACTACTTCATATCCATCGGTACGAAGGCGTTCCGTCAATTGATTGACATTAACTTCGCTTCCTACTGAAACGGCAAAATGAATCAAGCCTGTAAACTGCTCATAAATGTCATTTTGATGGTCAGGGATTCCAACCATTTGCATCAATTCCAGTCGAGGGCCTTCTTTAAAAGTTAAAAAATAAGACTCAAATTGTTTTTTGGTATTTACGTACTTCTCATTGGCTTTGGCTCCAAAATAAGTTTCGTAAAATCCCCTCATTTGTTCCAAATTGCGGCACCAAAGAGCAATATGTTCAATGTACATAATTCAGTATTAATGAGTTATGATGGGTTGATTGAGTAAATTTTCTATAAACTCATAGTTCATTTCAAGGTAATCGTTGATGTAAGCACTGCACGGCGGCAGCTCATCGGCAATATGCGACGTAGTAACTCCGACTACTTTCATACCTGCGGCCAATCCAGCTTTTACTCCTGAGACCGAATCTTCAAAAACTACGCATTGGGAGGGCGCAACGCCTAATCGTTCTGCACTTTTGAGATAGACTTCAGGATTGGGTTTGTGTTGCGTTACGTCCTGCTCCGACAACATTGATTCCATCGCCTCTCCCAAAACAGGTATCTGTTCTACCATCATGACTAAATTTTCAACGGGGGCGGAAGTGGCGATACCCGTTTTTACTCCGTTTTGTTTTAAATCTGCTAAAAAAGCCAAAAGTCCTGGGATGGGCTGTGCAATGGAGGCATACAATTCTCGAAACAAAGCTTCTTTTTCAAACTGCAATTGAGCAAGTTCGTCAGTAATAACGTCTCTTTTGAAAAAGTAACTCAGAATATAGCTATTGTGCTTCCCATACATGTGATTCTGGAGTTCTTCTTCGGTGGGAATAATGGCGTAGCGATCCAGGAATTTTCGCCAAGCGATGTTATGAGTGGGATTGGTATCGGCAATGACGCCATCCATATCAAAAATTACGGCAAAGTCAGACATAATAAAATGGAAAATGCTAAATAATTCCAAAAGTTTTCGCAATCAGAATCATGGGATTGTTTGTGACCGCAAAATTACTGCCTATTTCCTTTTGAATGCTACGACTTTGTTTGCCATTTATGACACTTTATTGTTTTTTTGACGATATGGAACATTTATGGGCAAATAGAGCGCTGATTTTTATTTTTTGGACGCGTTTCTTAAAGCTTATACTTTTCCGGTTTAATACTTTACCTTTGAATTTCTAAACCTTTATCCAACAAAAAGATGAAAATAGCAACTATTGTCCTCAACGTTATTCTGCTTTTAGCACTAATCCCGGTAATTTTAGCGGCGATAATGTCTCCTATGATTTTTGATGCCGGTGAAAATCAAAATTTATGGCGTATTTTTTGGACAATGATTGCCTTGCCCGTTGTGATTGTCGGATGCCAAATTATTTCCTGGGTTGCCTTTTACCGTCAAAATTATAGTTTTGCTTTTAAAGTAAGCCTGTTGCCTGTTATCCATGTATTACTGCTGGCGTTTTTGGTGTTTGTAATTGGTTTTGAGTCACCCGATGTAAAAGCGGAATCCTCCCCCCAATCACCGAAAAATAATTCCCTTTAAAAAATAGATACACCTTTACTATGTTCACTCTTAACGAACCTGTAAGGTGGAGACAGTTCTAAAATCACTTCATATCTTGGTTGCATTGATACTGCCCAAGATTTCCCTCTGTCAAAATCATCCTTCTGACACTACCTTAAAAAAAATAGAATGGCACGAATTAATCGGGAAAGAGCCTTCTGACAAAACTCATCACCTTGATAAAGGGCACCTTGAAACAGAATTGGAAATCTATCCTTTTACTATTGTAGTCCCCACAGACCCTGTCGTTAAAAATGAAGCGATGTTTGATTATCACCGATATTTGAAAAAAGACAGACTGCTAAATGCCCGGTTTTTTGCAGATGCCAATACGCACTGGGGAAGCGGAAGCAGAAATATGAAAGACCTCATCATGTATACGGAGGTTATTTATGGATTAAAAAATTTCCAGCTGGGTGCCGAAGTGGGTTCGGTGACAGGCGAAGAATACATCAGTATCGGCCCCCAATATACAGCCTACGATAATAAATATATAAGCGTATTTCGTTGATTAGTAGGGTTTTGACTGATTTAGTATTGGGTTATGAATTTACTGCCAAAGAATTCAGATTCATCAAAGGTTCCTTATTTTCATCCACCGGAATTAGTCGGGTCGTATTCCCTATAAAGACAAATGGTATTTCAAGTTTCGGGGTGGATTTCATTTGAAAAATGGCAGGGGGTGTATATTGGGGTAGAATACGAATACAACAATGCAAATTCGTATAATAATATTGAGTTTGAAACGCCGAATGATTTGTTTTTAGGTATAAAATTTGAATTGAAATAAGCTAATGCCGTTCGGTTAGTAAGCAGTCAGAAAATGTGGTTGGTAGCAATACCGACCTTTTTATTTTCGAAAGGAGCCGGTCTTTTCAATGGACAAATGGCATTTTAGCAAACTTTCCTTCTAATTTTGGGGTTCTAATTAAACTAAATATAAAAAATAGTACAAGTTACTGTTATAACGATTTACCTTTCCCATGGGCGACTTAACCATAAACAAAGAAAAGATTCTCCAAGCACTCAGTACAGTTCAGGAACCAGATTTGAAGAAAGATCTCGTTACTCTCGGAATGATACGGGATGTAGAAACGGGGCTTGATTCAGTGAGTTTTACGGTCGTTTTGACCACTCCTGCCTGCCCCCTCAAAGAACTTATTCGCAAGGATTGTACCAATGCCATTCATACATTTTTCGGTACTCATATTCGGGTAAATATTAACCTGACTTCTGATGTAACCACCAGTCGTACAGGTGGTCCCGTAGTACCTCAGGTGAAAAATATCATTGCGGTAGCTTCGGGAAAAGGGGGAGTAGGGAAGTCAACCGTTACGGCCAATTTGGCCATGGCGTTGTATCGTTCGGGAGCAAAAGTAGGAATCTTAGATGCGGATATTTACGGCCCTTCCATGCCGGTGATGTTTGGAGCGGAGGATATGCAACCACGCATTGTTTCGCGAGATGGAAAAAATATGATGGTTCCGGTTCAGCAGTGGGGCATTAAATTGATTTCGATGGGATTTTTGGTACCTGCCGACAGCGCCACAGTTTGGCGCGGACCGATGGCAAGTACGGCTTTGCGTCAGTTGATCGGTGATGTAGAATGGGGCGAATTAGATTATTTGCTGATTGATTTGCCGCCCGGTACCAGCGATATTCACCTCACTCTTGTGCAGGCACTGCCTGTAACGGGAGCGGTGATTGTAACTACACCTCAAAAAGTAGCTTTGGCTGATGCTATCAAAGGGTTAGCTATGTTTCGGCAACCGCAAATTAATGTTCCGGTATTGGGAATTGTGGAAAATATGTCGTATTTTACTCCTGCCGAATTGCCTAATAACAAGTATTATTTGTTTGGAAAAGACGGTGGACAGCAATTGGCCGACAAGTTTGACGTTCCCGTATTAGGACACATTCCCTTGGTACAGGGTATTCGTGAAGGAGGAGATGAAGGTCGCCCGGCATATTTGAGCGACGATCTCATTACCAAGGAAGCTTTTCAGGAAGCTGCCGAAAATCTGGCACAACAGGTAGCAATTCGTAATGCAACTTTGGCCAAGACCAAACAAGTGGAGATTAGAGTGTAGTGGTTAGTCCACGGACGATAGTCAATAGTCAATGTTATTAATAATTGTGGACTGTAAACTGCCAACTATTAACTGTAAACTTATAAATTAGCAACTTAGCGTATTATTTCATCTATAAAATGGAAAGCTTCATCGAAGAATCACTTAAAACACGCGTTGATAAGGCTCTCAACGGTATCCGTCCGTATTTGGAAGCCGACGGTGGCAATGTGATGGTCAAAGAGATAACGGATGATATGACAGTAATACTCGAACTTTTGGGGTCTTGCAGTTCATGCCCTATGTCGTCGATGACTTTTAAGGCAGGGTTGGAAGAAGCTATTTTGAAATCTGTTCCTGAAATCAAAAAAGTCGAAGCCCTGAACCTTACTCCGGCATTTTAAAGAACTTTGTCAAAGATTTAGACTATAAAACCTATAAGGTTTGCAAGACTGGATAGCAGGTCTAAACCTTATGGGTTTCTTTGACAAAGTTTTATCTTTTTCTATTTCCACCATTCTTTTACTGGAACAGTGCCCCCGACTTCAACTTTTTCTCCAATCATCGGGGTTGTAATAGCTTGATTCAATTCTTTTGATTTCTTCACGATTCGCTCAATGGGTTCAGTCCAAGGGTGTAAACCTAACGTAAATTTAGCCCAATGCACCGGCAGCAGGAGTTTAGCTTTCAGTTCAACTGCCACTTGAGCGGTTTCTTCGGGCATCATGTGAATGTACTTCCAAAATTCATTGTACTGTCCGCATTCCAAAATGGCTAAATCAAACGGGCCGTATTTTTCGCCAATTTCTTTAAAATGAGTATCGTAGCCTGAATCACCTCCTATATAAACGCTATGGTGAGGTGTTTTTAGAACAAACGATGACCAAATGGTTTGCCCTCTCTTGAAACCTCTTCCCGAAAAGTGACGGGCGGGAGCTGCCGTAAATTCTAAACTGTCTACGGAGGTTTTTTCCGACCAATCCAATTCGGCAATTTGATTCTCCGTATATCCCCAATGTACTAAATGAGAACCTACTCCTAACGAAGTAATTACTTTTTTGACTTTCGGTTGCAGTTTTTTGACCGTTTCATAATCCAAGTGGTCGTAGTGGTCGTGGGTAATGATAAGTACGTCTAACTCAGGAAAATCTTCTACGGAATAGATATTGCTTCCCGGATAATTGGCCCCGAAGAAAGTTACGGGCGAAGCATGTCCGCTGAAAACAGGATCCACCAATATATTTTTTCCTTCAATGCGCATAAAGTAAGAAGAATGCCCAAACCAAACCACCACAGGTTTGTCAGACTGAATGTTTTTCAAATCAGTTTTTACAGAGGGAAGAGGCTTACTCGGTTCTTTGTTTTCGACCCGAGAAGTATATGCCATTAAGATTTTCCAATAGGTGACCCCTTCGGCCAAATCGGGCGTAAAGTGCTGATTTCGAAAAGCTACCTCTTTGTAGTTGGGCGATTTTTGGGTGCGTTCAAGACGTGCGCCTTCGGGGTTCTGTCCAAAAGGAGGGGTTTGCATAAAGACATAAATGCCCAAAGCAAGGACGGCAATGGTAATAAGAAGGTACAGCATTGTTTTTCTAAATTTGCGGAACATGGGTTGATTTGTTAAATGGCTTATCGGTATTTTGACTTTATAAAGGCAAGTATCGTTTGGATGAATTCGTCAGAAGGTTGCCGCATCAATTGGCTGCTCAATCCGTCCAGTAACATGATTAAGAATAAAACTTCTTTTTCCGGTTCGGGATAACCTAATTTTTGGAACGCATTCGTGATGAGTTGTGTCAGTTCAAGCTGATGTGTACTTGCTTGGTAGGGCTGATTTTTATATTTTTTCTGCCATTTTAATGAAAACTGTAACATCCAAAACTCTCTCTCTTCACTGAACAGCTTGGCAGGTAACTCAATTGTAGCGTGAACTTGGGCTAATGGGTCGGTTAATTCAACAATTCTGCTGACATGCGTACTCATGCGCTCATCGCTGAGTGCCAAAATCGCATCCATGAGGCCGTCTTTGTTGGTGAAATGGCGAAAAATCAGCCCTTCCGATACGCCTGCTTCTTTAGCGATTTGGCTCGTTGGGGTGGTGTCAAAGCCGTATTTGGCAAAGAGCCGTAAGGCAGTTTCTAAGATCAGTTCCTGTTTCTCGGTCATATAAAAAGTGAGCAATCACTCACATAACTGAACGGCCAAAAATAAAGTTCACCTTTTTGGTAAAGTGTAGAGTGAAAATGGGAGAGTGTAAAGAAAATTTTTATCGAACCCAGTCTTTCAAAATTCCTTTGTGGTCGTTTTCAAGAAGAAGTTCAAACAGACGAACCGTAGCGGCGGCATCGCCCATGGCGCGGTGGTGATTGGTATGTTGGATTTGCAGATCACGACAAATATTTCCGAGACTGTAGGACTTATAACCTGGAAAAATCTTGCGACTCAGGCGTACGGTGCAAAGCGTATCGCGGTCGAAATATTCGTCGAGGCGACCAAACTCCCGTTTTACAAAACCGTAGTCGAAGGTGACATTATGAGCCACAAAGGCGGCATTGTGGGTCATTCGGTAGACCTCGCGAGAGATTTCTTCAAAGGTAGGGGCGTCTTTGACCATCTTATTGTCAATGCCCGTTAATTGAGTAATAAATCCCGGTATCCAACACTGCGGATTGATAAGGGTTTGGTAGGAATCAATGACCTTTTGCCCGTCGTGACGGACGATGGCGATTTCGGTAATTCGGCTGGTAGCGTAGGTGCCGCCGGTGGTTTCAATATCAACAATAGCAAACATAAGTGCAAATTTACCACTTATCCTTTAAATATAATTACTAACAGAACAATGAACGTCATCAATAACGTCCGCCAATACCGCCTTGATTCCCGTTTTCGTTCGTCTCGGGTCATTTCTTGGAATGGTTTCATATTTTTATCTATTCCTCTTCCCAGAAAGTAAAACCCACCCGCAAGTACACCCGTACTCAGTAACAAAACCATTATACCCAAAAAGGCCATTTCAGAACAGATCAGAGAACAACCCAACACCGTTCCAAAATAGGCCAATACAATCCCTAACAGAAATAAGCCAACGTATCCTAATCGCATCCATGCTTTGTTGGCAGAGTTTTCTGCGTTACGTTTAAGGTATTTCTGAGGCATTTTTTCGCGAAGCGAGATTTTCTTGCCATTCGATGACGATTCATAGACCGTCGTCATTCTGCCGTATAGATTGGTCGTTGCTTCAGGATATTCTATAACGTGTCCAACAATGCTTCCTGCTAAGGTAGAAGTCATTAAATTGATGATAAACAGGCCAAAAAAGACTCGTTTCTGAAATTGAAAGCGAGCATGAGAAATCATATCCTCCACACAAACTTGGGCATACCGACTCAGGGTTCGACGGAGCAGTATCATTCCTGTTATCAAACCGGTTAAGGCCAAAGATGAAAAGCCAGTTAACAAAGCACTTCCAACCATTATGCCAATAAGGATGTTGGCAATCTCCACTAAAACAATCAAAGGAATGGCTTGTCGCGGATGGCGAGCAGCCCAGGCAGAGAGAAATTGGGTGGCGGATTGCATGGCAGAGAAGAAGGTTTAGAGAGTAAAAAAAGAGCCCCGTAACTTTAAAAGTAACAGGGCTCCCGCAAATTGCAATACTATTTTACTAAACGGCGTTTGAGGCTTATTCAAACACCCAGCCCACATACACCACACGGCCAATAGAGGCGGCACCATAGACCTGTACTGCGTTGGCATTCACTAAGTTTGTGCCTCCCAAACGCAGACTGCTTTTGGGTAATCGATAGCTTACCTGTCCGTCCACTACACCGAAGGCATTGATATAGCCTTCATCAATGGGCATAAAGTAGGTATAGACGCTGTTGTGACGATAATTAAGGGCGTAACTTAGGTTTTTAATGGGTTCGCCGTTTACTCCAACATTAAACTTATGAGTAGGAGTATTGAAACCTAAAATTAGGCCCGGAACGTCAGCCTCGTTGATGTGTGACCACGTATAATTGGCGTTTAGATTCAGTTTTTTACTCTGAAAATACTCGACACTTGCTACGAAGCCCTGCGTTTGTACCTGTCGGTCGGCATTGGCCCACGTTTGTATCAAGCGCCCACGGGTGCGGTCGGTAGTGGGTTTGTCAAAATCGCCCGTAGCGGCAGGGAGCGGTACGCCCGTTGGAGCAATGCCGTCTTCGCGGCCGTAGAAACGGAGTGTTCCGATGAAATTGTTGTAGAGTGAACGGTAATAACTCAAGTCCACGTACAATCCTTTGATTAACTGACCTTTGTAACCAATTTCCCACGTATTCATTTGCTCGGGAGCGATTTTCTTAAGGGTAATGGGTTTTAAAAAATCTGGATTCGCCTGTCCGTTTGGCAAAGCGGAAACGGCGTTGAATCCTTGGTAGCCATTTTCCACATTTCCCTTCACCAAGAGCGTACCAAAATCAAGGTAAATAAACTGATCCAACTGCGCAGGTTGACGGAAAGCCTGTGCGTAATTCAAACGAAAATTATGTTGACGATTATCACCCAAGGTTAGCACGGCCGAGACGCGGGGAGAAAAACGGCTGCTAAAATTACGGAATCGGTCAAACCGTCCTGCTGCTGCGAGTTTGAGGCGGTTTTACCATACCCCACACTTGACCATACGCACCGCCATCCCAATTTATGATGCGATCGCGGCGTTGTATGTCGTTGGTATTGGGTGAGATAGGAGAGTTGGGGCCGTCGGAAAACAGCGTTCCTGCCGATTGCAGAAGATGCGTTCGGTAAGATGCTCCGGCAATGATATTTAGTTTTTCAATATTCCATTCTCGCTGTCCGCTCACGTCCCAAAAACGAGCTGTGTTGGCAAAAGCCGCACCGCGTACCGTCTTGGTACCGTTGACATCAATCAGCCCGACGCCGTTCACAATCTGCTCACGAAGTTGATTGAACAGCGGGCTGCCAATGGGCAATTGGCCGCCGGTCGCCAACTGCGTAGCCAATGCCTGTGCTGCCTCAATGCTTTGATTGCCCGCAATCGCCTGTGGCAAGGTATACGACGTTGGCGCACCACCGTTCCCGTTGGCTGCATACGCATTGGGCAATGCCGTTCCTGCGGCTAAGCCATTGGTACGAGCCGCCGTAAATGCTTGATTCCAAACGCTGTAGTAGTTTTGGGCAAAGGTTGGGTAACGCGTCCCGTTGGTCTGCGTTCCGACGGCCATGGGTGCATTCAGCAAACCGCTCGCGAGCGAACTTAAATCGTAGGCTTTTCCGCCGTAGTCAAAAACCGTGTAAGCTCGCAAAAACCATTTGTCGGTTTTGAGCTCGAACCGATGCACATCGTACTTCATGCCGTGTTGCGCATAGCGACTGGTACTTTGAAAAATTCCGTTGCTTACCGCCAATTTATATTCATAAACAGCTCTTAGTTTGGTAGTTACCTGCCAATGAAGCGACGGGTTGATGCGATAATTTCCTGCTTTATAGTTGCCATTGTTAAACAATTTGAATGGATTGCCGGACGATTCGGGCCAATTGGCTATTTCGGCCTCGGTATATCCTTGGGTATAAATGCGGTAACTTTGGTTGTTGTTGAGTGCCGTAAGGGCAGGAGCCGTAACGGCACTTCCCAAGTCACCGTAGCGATTCACGGCATTCCAACCGGCGGGATTTCCTTCGGCGTTGTTGAGGGGGTCGGAGCCTGCCAAACCGCCCGAAGTGACGCGTTTGATGGCGGAATTATTGGAGGACAAAAACTCGTCGGCTTCAAAATAATTGGCGTTGAATTTGACGGAAAAACGATTCCCGAGCACTTTCGCATACCGGATTTGCCCATCTATCATGGACCGATTTCCACCGCGTAAGGAGGCTGAAAGTCCCTGATACTTAAAGGGATCTTTGGAATGCATTAATAACACCCCGTTGAAGGCGTTGGAACCGTATAAAGCGGAATTTGCCCCAAAAACCAAATCCACACTTTCTAAATCCAGTTCCGAAGTGCCCACCCAGTTGCCGTAATACAACGAAGCCGTGGGAGAGGTAACGTCGACGTAATCGGCCAATTGCACCACACGCTCGGCTTTGGAACTGTTGAAGCCTCGCGTACTGAAACTGGTAATCAGCCAGCTCGACTGACTTACATCTACACCTTTTAGCCGCGACAGCGACGAGATAAATTCGGAAGAAGGTTGGCGTTGTAATTGTGCCCTCGTTACTCGCTCTACCGTGACGGGCGTTTCCATGAGCGGTTCAGCTGTACGTGATGCCGAAACAATAACTTCCTTCAAATAAAGCGTGTCTAACTCTAAGGTT
This sequence comes from Runella sp., assembly GCF_027484545.1. Classification (GTDB taxonomy): domain Bacteria; phylum Bacteroidota; class Bacteroidia; order Cytophagales; family Spirosomataceae; genus Runella. The sequence goes on from NZ_JAIXST010000070.1 coordinate 17,163, forward strand.
TTTTTTCGAGTGGGGACTTGAGCGAGTGAAAATTCAGTGACTGTTAAAATAAGTAAAATGTGGCTAAAAATTCGTTTCATTTTCTTCTTTGGAGTGGGTTGCACGCTGCAAACATAGGTATAAACTACTACTCCGGGCAAACTTTTCGCCATCTTAGCCTGACTTTTACTCAGTAAATGACATAGAAATCGAAGCTGATTTTATGGCCTGGTTCGAAAAATGATTTCACTTGAACTAACTCAGAACCCTCCCGTTGATAAAGCAGAACTTAAGCCCGAAGTTTGGATAGTTGGCATCAATTTTTTAGCTTTGATTTAGGTTGCCAAAAGCAATATGGGTTAAGTTGAACGGTCTCTTTTGCAATTATTTCTAAAATGTATTCCAACTAATAAGGATGTATTGGTTCTATAATGGCAATTTGAATTGTCGGTTAGAACTGAAAGAAAGGAGAGCTAAAATGGTTTATTGCAACAGTATATTAGAGTAAAATTGACATTATACCGTAAAAGAATTCCTCTTTGACAAGGTTGGTAATTTAGCTTTGGTCATGGCAGACAAAACACATTATAATAAAAAATGACATTGGAACAACTGGCTAACGAATTTGAACAGGCGAGAGGGCAATTGAAGTCCTATATTTTGCGAATAACGGCCAGTGTAGCTGACACAGAGGATATTGTGCAGGATACCTTTATAAAGGCTACCGAAAAATTTGATACCTTCAGAGGAGAATCAAGCTTGAAAACCTGGCTGTTTACCATTGCTTCCAATCTTGCCAAAGACAATCTAAGAGTCCGAAAACGATGGGTCGAAAATGTAACGGACATTTGCAGAGAAGAGGTTCTGTCTAATCGCCAGTTCTTTCAGGAAGCAATCGATATCCGTACTACTTCGCCTCAAGGCGATTTTGAAATTAAAGAGCACATCGCTTTTTGCTTTACCTGCATTGCAAAATCACTTCCGTTAGAGCAGCAAATTTGTATCTTACTCAAAGAAATCTATGAGTTTAAGGTAGGTGAAATTGCCTTAATTCTCACCATCACTGAGGCAATTGTAAAATATTATCTGCATACCGGCAGATCAAAAATGATTCACATTTTTGAAGGTAGATGCGCCCTGATAAATAAAGAGGGTGTTTGTCATCAATGTACCGAATTGAACGGGATATTCAATCCCAAACAAAATACGCAGGAAGAGCTTGTTAAAATTGAAATGGCAAGAGTAGCTGAAAATGCTGATAAGGACTATTTATTTGATTTAAGAATGCAGATACTTCGGGGAATTGACCCCTTTGAATCCAATGCCGCTGAATTGCAACTGCATCATTTAGAGCATAATAGACAAGTAATGGAAAAATATTTGAAAAAAAAAGGTGATTAGCCTATCGTTTTGTTTTGCTCATTCGTCAAAAGAGAAAACAAAACATTCAATTGCAATTCTTACCTGTATGATAACCTCAGAACAAAACGGCAAAGCCATCACAATCAAGAAAACGTTCAGTCGCGAAACCTCGGTCAGTATTGAAATCCACGCTGACCCAACGATTATTTGGATGCTGTTAACCAATGCAGCTGATTATCCCCGTTGGAATTCTACGATTATTTCCATAGAAGGGACAATTACTTTAGGCGGGAAAATCAAGCTCAAATCTACCCTTGACCCTAAAAGGGTATTTAAGTTGAAAGTAAAAGAAGCAGAACCTGACAAAAAACTGGTTTGGGGCGATGGACAGGGAAATCGTGTTTATACTATCACTAAAAATAGAGAAAATGCCCACATTTTTTCTATGACCGAAAAAATCGGCAGTCCGCTTTTCCCTCTGTATGCCAAGTACATCCCATCGTTTGATTCCTCTTTTCAACAATTTGCCCTCGATTTAAAAAAGGAAGCCGAAACTATTCAAAATTCTAAAAACTGAAAACATGGAAAATGGAACAAAAGAAAACCCCTGGAAGTTGAAAACTCCCCCGTTGACTTCCGAGTATGAAATGTATAGAGATATAAAGGACGGGAAAGAGGTGATTGTGTGTGTGGTGGGTAAAACCACCTTATTGTACGATTATCGCTCTCTTGAAGACTTGCATGCCATGCTCAAGAATCCCGGCGATTGGATGGAGTTGGGCAGTGCTGACGAGCAAAAAACGGCAAAAGAAGGAACAGTAGAAGCATGGGGGCGTTCCGAATCCAATCCAAACGGAGGTTGGTACGGGGTCAAAAAAGGCCTTCGAGGCAGGTTTGGGATGTATATTCCGCCACTGATGGAAGAGTTGGGGCTTGCGGAAGTAACCCACGATGCCAAAGGTAATAGGATGAGGGCTGTTTGATGAGTAGAAGCATTTTATCTACTACGAATTTATGAAGGGCTACAAAGACAGAATTGTATTATTAAGTAGTAGAGCAAAAGTTTTAGGGTACTTGCTTTGATATAATTCGTTGATTTTAAACGGTTAACAAATAACGATTAACCGCACGGGCGGTCCCGTTGTGCTTTAGCACTTAATTTGGACAGATTAGTCAATTTTCCGCACTTTCTTCTCAGGGTTGGTACAGGGCTGCCCGTGCAGCAGTAAATTGATCTACTTAATCCTATAACATTAAAATTTCTATCGGAATAGTGCTGGATACGCTTTTTCATTTTATGTACTATTTTAAGACAGGGTTTATGAGTCAAAATTTATAAACCCTGTCTTAAGTATTAAGTAATTGAGTATTTAGAAAATGTATAATTATTTGTTTATCAATAACTTGACAAACGCAATACTTGGTACTATTTACTTAATACTCCTTAAAATTGGGGTAGGTTATATTATACCTTCCCAATGGGCTGGAAATCTATGCTGTTGACCTATGAAATATAAGTATTAAGCTGTTGCGGCAACTTTTGCTTCCTTTTTCGAGGGTTTAACTGACTTTTTTGCTTCTGCTACTTTTTTTGCAGCTTTCAGCACCTCTTTTTCGGTCTTTTTTGCTTCTTTTTGCTTCTCATTTTTCTCCTTGCGCTTAATTTTTTCGATTTTCTTCGCCAATTTTTCCGAAGTCTTACTGACTGCTTTTTTTATTTTTTTCGAGGTGGTTTCGTCTATAATCACATCGGCAATTTTTTGGGCGATTTCGCCGGCTTGAGCTCTAATTTTTGATTTCATTTTGGTTTGAACAATTTAAGAAAATGTACGAGTCAAAAAAATTTGCAAATAGATAGCTATTTTTTTGACAAAACAATAGTTAAATATTATGTTTATGTTAAGATTTTTTCAAGCCACCCCCTCCTAAATCTGAACAGTAGGCACTAAAATCGCTATTGTTTTTTCCATAGGGACGGTTCTTTTATTGTGGCTGGCTAAAGTCATTTATTTTGTTTATAATCAATAAATTACCATTAAATTTTTCGATGTAAAACATAACGATTTGTTGACTAAACCTTAACATCCCCCGCTTGACAAAACGCTACTTTCGCAGACAAAAACCATCTCTCTTCGATGAAACTGCTTTATTTATATTCTGACTCAGATTTTACCCCTTGGCGTGAAAACATCAATGCCGCCACCATTGCTTCACTCATTCAGGCAACCCCTGAACATGTCCAATCTTTTGTGACCCATTTCGTTGGTTTTACTGCCGAGTTCGCCGATTTTTTACGTCAGTTCGACCTTGTTTTCAACGTTTGCTATGGGTACGGTGTAGCTGATCAGGTAGAAGTGGTTCGTTGGCTTGATTGGCACGGAGTTAAACATACCGCTAGCTCTTATTCAACCCAACTTTTGGCCATGGACAAAGCCCTTTTGCCCGATATGTGTAAGCAGGTAGGGTTGAATTCCCCTCCTATTTTGCAATTAAATGAATTGGGTGATTGGCCTCTTTCTGAGACTTTTATTGCCAAACATCGCTACGGTAGCCTGCACCGTAATATGCTGTTTTTTAAGAAAGACAGCATTCCTTATCAGCAATTAAACAACTTAGAAGACTATATAATCCAGCCCTATATTGAAGGCCGTGAGTTTACCCTTGCGCTGATTCCTGAAAAAAATGGACTGAACCCTCAATGCCTTCCACCCTTGGAAATTATCCCAAACGACGGCAGAGCTATCTATGTAGCAGGTCAGAGTTATGGACTTACCTATAAAGATTTTCAGCCTGAATTAGATGAAACAATGTATGATACGATGACCGAAGGAATTTTAGCACTGCATAAACTTCTTGAAATAAAAGGAATGTCTCGTACTGACATCCGAGTAGCTAATGACGAGATCTACGTACTTGACATTAATACGATGCCTAACTTAGACCCGCAGCGCAGCTATTTACCGGCCCTTGCCAATCATCACGGAATACAAATGAAGGAACTGATTGAACGAAATATAAAAAGCGCCATGGTTTGGTACGACAGGCAGTTTGTACAGCAGCCTGATTAACTACGTTAACCAAAATGCCCGCCAATGTAATTTTTGGTCAGTTCCTGCGCCGGATTTTGAAAAATAACGGAGGTTTCGTCATACTCTATCAATTCGCCAAGGTACATAAAAGCCGTATTTTCAGATACCCGCAGCGCCTGTTGCATGTTGTGGGTGACGATGACTACCGTATAATCCTTTTTCAACTCCAAAATCAATTCCTCAATTTTTGCGGTGCTGATGGGGTCGAGTGCCGAGCAAGGCTCATCCATGAGAATTATTTCGGGATTGATCGCAATGGTACGGGCAATGCAAAGCCGTTGCTGCTGTCCTCCCGAAAGTCGGTTGGCGGGCTCATTGAGTTTGTCTTTTACTTCGTCAAACAAATAACTTTTACGAAGCGATTCTTCCACAATATCTTTGATTTTGTGCTTGGGGAAACCGTTGATTTTCAGGCCATATTCAATATTTTCGTAAATACTTTTCGGAAACGGATTGGGTTTTTGAAATACCATCCCCACTTTTTTGCGAAGCAAATGTACATTGGTATGATGGTCAAAAATATCGGTAGTACCTACCATTACCTTTCCCGTAATTCGGACATCTGGTGTAAGGTCATGCATCCGGTTCAGGGTGCGAAGTAAGGTAGATTTTCCGCAGCCAGAAGGCCCGATCAAGGCGGTTACTTTTTTCTCGGGAATCTCTAAATTGATATTTTTCAAGGCTTGCTTTGTATCAAAAAACAAGTTCAAATCGCTGATTTGGATGGCAGTTTTGGTGGTGATGAGTGTCTCCATAGTTATTTTGTACGATAACGATTCCGAATCACAATGGCAGTAAGGTTCAGTAAAAACACCAAAATAATCAACACAGAAGCAGTGCCATAAGCCAGCGGCCTGACGGCCTCAATGGACTGGTGCTGCGTAGAAAGCATGTATAAGTGATAGGGCAAGGCCATAAATTCCCCGCTCAGATCGGTGGGAAGGTCGGTAATAAAAAAAGCAACACCCGTGAATAAAATCGGAGCCGTTTCGCCCGCCGCCCGCGATAAACTCAAAATTACGCCCGTTGCAATACCGGGCACCGCCTGTGGCAGGACAATGTCGCGAATGGTCTCAAATTGCGTAGCACCCAACGCCAGCGCCCCTTCGCGCATGGATTGAGGGACGGTTTTGAGGGCTTCTTCGGTGGTAGTAATCAGGTAAGGTAGCGATAGCAAACCCAGCGTTAAGCTCGCTGAAAGTAAGGAGGTTCCCAGTTAAAACAGTTGTACAAATAAAGCCAGACCAAACAGTCCGAATATAATCGAAGGCACTCCTGCCAAATTACGAATCGCCGCCCGAATGAGTTGGGTAAACCGATTGTTTTTAGCATACTCGTTCAAATAAATAGCGCAGGCAATGCCGAAGGGTAACGACAATACGGCCGTAATCAGTGTCAATAACAGCGTACCTACGATCGCCGGCAAAATCCCCCCTTGGGTCATGCCATTCGTAGGAGATTGGGTAATAAAATCAAACGAAACGACGGCCAGTCCTTTAGAAAAAATGGCAAACAAAATACTGAATAAAAACAGGCATACAATCAGGGTACAGGCCAGCAAAACCAGAAACGGCCCCTTATTTTCTTGACGGGTAATGTGGAGTAGGGCTTTCATAGTTTACTGAAATTTCCGAATGTTATTAGCCACTCGTTCAGCCAAAATATTGACCAACATGGTGATAAGAAACAAAACAAAGGCAATGGCAAAAAGAGCGTAGTAGTGAGTGGTTTGATAAGGCACTTCGCCCATTTCGATGGCTATCGTTGCCGTAATGGTGCGTATCGAATCAAAGAATCCTTTTGGGAAAGCCAACGAATTTCCCGTGGCCATCAATACGGTCATCGTTTCACCGATGGCTCGCCCCATACCTAACATCACGGCGGCAATAATGCCCGGGTAGGCGGCAGGAAGCATCACTAAGCGAAGCGTTTGCCATTGACTTGCTCCCAATCCCAACGATGCCTCCTTCAAGGAATACGGGACGGCATGAATGGCATCCTCTGATACGGTAATGATGGTAGGTAAGGCCATAATCGCCAGTAGAATGGCCCCGTTTAGTGCATTCAAACCGTTAGGCAAGCCAAAAACGTTGGAAATTGCGGGGCTAATGACCACAATCCCCAAAAAACCAATCACGACCGATGGAATAGCCGCCAACATTTCGACGGTTGGCTTTAGGATTCTCTTAACAGATTCGCCCGCGTATTCGGAAATAAACAGAGCCGTTCCAACGCCCAAAGGAACCGCTAACAGCATGGCACCCATCGTGACCAACAAAGTACTTACCAACAGGGGCAATAACCCATACACTGAGGTTTTGATGCTGCTCGACGGGTTCCATTGTGAATCAGAGATAAAATCCCACGGGCTGATTTGCGTAAAAAAAGTAATCGTATTGTAGCAAAGCATCACAAAAATGCCCAACAGCACCGCAATACACAGCACCCCCGATGCCTGAAACAGAAAGCGGAACCCATTATCCGATTGTATGCGAAATTGTGTTCTATTCACCGGTAGAGGGAGTTATGGGGAAATACCCATTGGCGACAATGATTTTTTGACCTTCTACGCTTTTTTCAAATTCCAACAAAGACTTGGCTCGGGAGTAAGAACTTTTTAACACATACTGATACAGCGGGCGCTGAAAATAATACCGCTTTTGAAGCACGGCGTTATAATCCAGAGGCGAGTAGGCAGGGCGGTTGTGTTCATAGATGTTGAGAATTTTGTAACCTGAACCCTGTTTTTTTCCATTTTTAACCACGTAACCCGCTCCTACGTACCCAATTCCCCCTTTGTCTGCCTTCACGGCTTCAATGATTTGGGCATTTCCGTTCATTTCTTTGGCATAAAGCGAAAACTCAATGCCCAGTTTGTTTTTCAAATAACTGTGGGTACCAGAATTGCTTTGACGGCCATACAGTGAAATAGGTAATTTGTCGGACGTAAGGAGTTGCCAATTAACTACTTCGCCGCTAAAAATCTTTTTGACCTCCTCAATGGATAAAGAATCAATGGGCAAATCGTCATGAACAATGATGGCCAAAGCATCCTGAGCAAAGACAAAAGGTATGATTTCGATGCCTTTTTGTTTGAATAACTGCACTTCATAGGGATTAATGGGACGTGAAGAATTGGCAATATCGGCCAAACCATTCAGCAACGAAGCAATTCCCAAACCCGACCCTCCTCCGGAAATGGAAAGTTGTCGGTCGTCATGTTGTTGATGATACGCCTCGGCCAACAACACCGAAAGATTCACTTCTGTATCAGAACCTTTGATTTTGAGTAAATGATTTTTTCCGTTGCACGCCAAAAGCGAAAAGAGGGAAAGGTAAGACAGCCAATGAAGACGCATCCCGCTTTGAAAGTAGTTCTTATCAAATTTAGTAATAAGACATAAGAAATGACAGCGCTTAGTGAAGAGTTAACTAAAAGATAACACAAATACAGCGTGTCTTATCTAAACCAGCTGTGTATATTTCGATCCAAAAACTGGCATGAATTACCTGCCCATTTCCTATCAATTGAAAATTTGTTTATGAAAAAACTACTCATTCCTTTCTTAATCCTTAGTATGATTGTCTCAGAAAATAGTTGTGCACAACCGTCTGCTTTGGTACGGGGCCCTTATTTACAGGTGCTTACCCCCATTTCCATTACCATTCGCTGGCGAACCGCTCAAGCGGAAGACAGTCAAGTGCTTTTGGGGACGAAGGCTGATAAATTGACCAAAAAGGTAGTGGATGTAAAACCCGTCATTGACCACGAAGTAGTAATAGCAGGACTCAAACCTAACACCCGTTATTTTTACAACGTGGGTTCGCGTACCAAAATGGCTCCCAAAGATGCCGACCAATTTTTTACTACGGCTCCCGTACCCGGTTCGACGCAGCCCATTCGGATTTGGGCATTAGGCGACTTTGGCAACAGCTCCCAAAATCAGTTTGATTGCCGTGATGCTATCCTCAAAGCTACCGCCAGCCACCGACCTGACGTTTGGCTTTGGTTGGGCGATAATACCTACAATACCGGCTTGGAAGAAGAGTATCAAAAGCACGTTTTTGAGGTTTATCAGAAAGATTTACTTAAAAATATGCCCTTTTTTGCTACGCCTGGCAATCATGACTACGGTGGTCATCTGGAAAGTACTACCATTCCGTACTTCAATATTTTCTCCATGCCCCAAAAAGGCGAAGCGGGGGGCGTTGCATCGGGTTCAAAATCGTATTATTCCTTTAATTATGGCAATGTCCATTTTGTTTCGCTGGACTCGGAAGGTATCTTGGATGGGGGACAAATTTTATCCGATACTACTGGCAAGCAGGTAACTTGGCTCAAAAAGGACCTAACCGCCAATAAAATGCCGTGGACGATTGTATTTTGGCATCACCCACCCTATTCCAAAGGCTCTCACGACTCGGATACGGAAGAAAAAATGGTAAAAATCCGTGAAAAACTGCTGCCTGTTTTGGAACAGTTCAACGTAGATTTGGTCTTGGGCGGCCACAGCCATGTGTATGAACGCACCCACCCGATTTTGGGACATACGGGTTTGTCGGAAAGTTTTGACCCAGCCAAACACGTCGTTGAACAGAAAGATGCTCCTGACCAATACCATGTCAAAGGCCGTCAGGGGGTGATTTACATCGTCAATGGTTCGGGCGGGCAAATAGGCGGACATGAACCGGGCTACCCGCTCAAAGCCGCCGCTTATTCCAACAATACCCAAGGCGGTTCGCTTATTTTGGACGTAGTGGGCAACAAACTCGAAGCTCGTTGGATTTGTGCTGACGGCGTAGTCAGAGACCGTTTTTCCATTGTAAAATAAAATCTAAAAATCAACCACCAGCCTATAAACCATGATTGATGGAAAAATGGTGTTTGAATCAAAATGAGCAATGTCCTTTTGCCTGACTTGCTTTAAGAAACTAAAAATCCCCACTTCTCAGTGGGGATTTTTTTATTGATTCCCGACCCTTCAAAACATAACACACTCTTAAACTTCTCATAACATCCAACCTGCAACTTCATGGTAATTTTGCAAATGGGTTAACCCTAACTAAAAAGTCGCAGCCGCTGGAACGGCTACGACTTGGATTGTCTTCAGCTTTCTTTCAATTCACTAAAAACATTGTAAAATTATGAAAAAAAATCTACTTCTAAGTGGATTATCGCTTCTGTTGGGTTGGGTTGTTACATTGAGTACGCTCGCCCAAACCAACGCCGTCACCGGCAAGATTACCTCCGTGGCCGGAGAGGCCATTCCGGGCGTAAACGTCCTCGTGAAAGGCACCAATACGGGCACCACTACGGATGCCAACGGCGTGTACAAAATCAATGCCGTTTCCAACACATCCATCCTTACTTTCTCGGCCATTGGGTTTACATTGCAGGAAATCAAGGTCGGTAATCGCAGTACGATTGATGTACTGTTGCAGGAAGACACCAAGCTGCTCAATGAGGTGGTGGTTACCGCTTTAGGTATCAAACGGGAAGAAAAGTCGCTGGGATTTGCGGCGCAAACCATCAATGCCAACGCCGTGGTAGATGCCAAATCCAACAACTGGGTCAATACACTTTCGGGCAAAGTGGCGGGTCTCAACATTCAGGGCGTAGGCGGTGGGCCGATGGGTTCATCGCGGATTACGTTGCGGGGAGAGTCGTCGCTCAATTTGGAAAACAACCAAGCCCTGATTGTGGTAGACGGCGTACCCATCAGCAGCAAAATCACGAGTACTGGCTTTAATTCACACCTTTCGGCAGACAGCCCAATTGACTACGGCTCTACCGTTTCCGACCTGAACCCCGACGATATTGAAAAAGTGACGGTGCTGAAAGGCCCGGGCGCTACGGCATTGTACGGGAGCCGGGCGGCAGGAGGTGCGCTTATCATTACTACCAAAACAGGGGCACGAAAAGACCGGGGAATCGGGGTTACGTTCAATACGAATTTTAACATTGAGCAGGTAAATCGTTGGCCCGATTATCAATTTGAATACGGTGAAGGGCGTACCGATGTGTATTACTCTTATTTAAACAGCGCCGACGGTATCAATACAGGCACCACCGCCGCCGCAGGTCGGGCGTGGGGTCCCAAATTTAACGGACAATCGTACTTCCAATACAATCCCAACGCACCCGATGGCAAACCTACGGAGCGCACGCCCTGGGTTCCTTACAAAGACTATATTTCGGGCTATTTCCAAACAGGGCGCACCTTTTCCAACAGTATCTCGCTCGAAGGCGGCACCGAAAAAGGCTCGGCGCGATTTTCGTTTACGCACCTCAAAAATGAGTGGATTGTTCCCAATACGGGTTTTGAGCGCATCAACGCGGCTTTGTCGGTCAATCAACAGTTGTCGAGCAAGCTCAAAATCATGGGAAAAGCCAATTACACCAACAAACGGAGTAACAACCTGCCGGCAGCGGGCTACAACAATCAATCGTTGATGTATTTTGTGATTATCGGTCCCTCACCCAACGTTAGGCCCGAATGGTACAAACCCTACTGGCAGCCGGGTTTAGAGGGAATCCAACAACGCAACCCGTTCAATCCCGGTCCGGATAACCCGTATCTGGACATGTACGAGATGTTGAATAAAATGAACAAACACGGACTGATCGGTAACATTTCAGCCAATTATGAAATCTCGCCGAAGTTAGATTTATTGGTCAGAACGGGTACGGACATGTCGTTTGAATATCGCTCGCAGCAACGGCCTTTCAGCATGACCAAGTACCCAAGGGGAATGTTCAGAGAGCAAAATGTTTTCAGTTACGAATCAAACACCGACTTTTTGCTGACGTACAAAGATAATTTTACCAACAAAATCAGCGTCACGGCTTCGGCGGGTGGGAATGCCATGCGCCAAACCTACGATTTTGCCGGCATGTACGCCGATCAATTGGCTCAGCCCGGTATTTATCAGATTTCCAACAGTTTAGACCAAGCCGTCGCCGATCCGTTGAAGACAAAAAAAGCCATTAACAGTATCTACGGAGCCGCGCAGTTTGCCTACGACGAGAAGGTTTTTCTGGACGTAACGGGTCGCAATGACTGGTCGAGTACATTGCCCTTTGCCAATAACTCGTTTTTCTATCCGTCGGTCAGCAGCAGTTTTTTATTGAATGAGTTATTCAAAATGCCCGATGCCGTATCGTTTGCCAAATTCCGGGCTTCGTGGGCACAGGTAGGAAATGACACACGTCCCTACCAAACGACTCGTTATTACGACCGTATTTACGGAAACAGTTTTACCAATCCGGGTACGCTGTTCAACGCCAACCTCAAACCTGAAATTACCTCAAGCTACGAGTTAGGTTTGGATGTACGCTTGTTCAAAAATCGACTCGGTCTGGACGTGGCTTATTACAACAACAACAGCCGCAACCAAATCTTGGCCGTGCCGCTTGACCCCACTTCGGGTTTCTCAAACGCTCTTATCAACGCGGGGCTCATCAACAGCCAAGGTATAGAAGTTAAATTGACGGGTAAACCGATTGTTAAACCCAATTTTACGTGGAATTCTACGGTGATTTGGTCACGCAACCGCAGTCACGTACGCGAATTGGCTGCCGGTATTACCAACCAAACCATTTACAGCCACAGCGGCAACGTCACCATTGAAGCCCGCGTGGGTGGCTTGATGGGCGATATGTATGGACGTGGCTTTCAGCGTTCGCCCGATGGTCAAATCATTTATTCGTCCAATGGTTTGCCGGCCCAACTTGACCCAACCACCAAAAAATGGGGCAATGCTTTTGCCGATTGGAAGGGAAGCTTCATGAACGAATTTACGTATAAAGGCTTGAAATTAAGTGTATTATTGGATGGTCAAATGGGCGGAAGCATGTATTCACAAACCAACCATAAAAACAACACACTCGGCAAAACCCGCGTGACGTTGCCCGGCCGCGATGGAGGCCTGATTGGCGAAGGCGTGGTTTTACAGGCCGATGGTTCGTACAAACCTAATACGGTAAAAGTGGCAGCAAGCGCTTATTACGACAATTATTACCAAATCAGCAACGCCGAAGTCAACATTTTTGATGCTTCGTTTTTGAAAATTCGGGAAGTCCGTTTTGAGTTTAATTTACCGCCAAAGTTGCTCAACAAAGTAGGAGTTCGTCAAACGAGCGTAGCTTTGTTTGGAAGGGATTTGTTTGACTTCACTAAGTTTCCGGGCTTCGACCCCGAAGGTGGTAACCTCAACGGCGGTACGCTTACCCCGGGCGTCGAGCTAACGCAGTTTCCGTCGGCACGGAGCATGGGCGTAAACTTGACTTTTAAGTTTTAAAAAGCCCAGCCCCCAAACCCCCAATGGGGGCTTTATTTTACTGAGATCTTTGCTTTTCAGCCTTTTTCAGATGGGCTAATTTGAAGTTCTATTTTTATTCTCAAAACGATTCATAAAAAATGAAAAATATTCTAAGACACATTTATAAAGCCCTGTTAATTTTAGCCCCCTTTGGGGCGGTCCGACGATTCGGTTTGGGGGCTGTTTTGTTGATGGTGGCATCCTGCACATCCAACTTTGAAGAAATCAATACCGACCCCAACCGTCCCGAAAAAGTGAATCCCGGCGTGATTTTGGGGCAAATGCAGTACCGAATCATCAACAGCGGCGTTTCGGCAGCGCGTGGTTTTACGCACGAACTGATGCAGGTGGATGCGCCGCGCTCCAGCACAAGCGGACAGGGCTTGCACCGGTACGCAGTCAATCCGGGGGCAGGCGTTTGGTCCGGTTTTTACCAAAACCTGACGGATATTGAGGATATTTACAAAGTGGCCGACGGCTTGAAAGAGAATAATTACAAAGCCATTGCGCTGGTGTATAAATGCTGGGCGTATTCGATTCTCACCGATTTGTACGGAGATGTGCCCTATTCGCAGGCCATCAAAGCGACCGAAAGTAACTTTAAACCCGCTTTCGACAAGCAAAAAGACATTTATACGCAGATTTTGAAAGACTTGGAAACGGCTAACGGCTTGTTTGATGACACCAAGATTTTAACCTTTGGCGGTGATTTGGTATATAATGCCAATGTACTGACCGGAACAAAAAACGTCGGAATTCAGCGCTGGAAAAAATTTGCCAATTCGCTCAAATTGAGATTGTTACTCCGCCTTTTAAAACGTGATGGGGAGATCAATGTGAAAGAGCAACTTACTGCTATGCTGGCCGATGCGACAAAATACCCTACTTTCTCAGCCACGGCCGACGACGCGATTTTTCGCTATCCCGGCACATTTCCGTATTTTAATCCTTATTACAACGCCCGCACCTTGGACTGGCGCGACGGTACCTATTTCACCGAATTTTTCCTTGATCCCATGAACGCAACAAACGACCCGCGTCGTGCGATATGGGCTATTCCTGTCACAGTTGCGGGGGTTCCCACCTTCAAAGGCATTCAGAGTGGTTATCCCACTACGCTTGAATACGTCGTAGGACAGAACTCAAGTTATACCGATGCGCTCAAAACCTTGCCGCAAGTGGGGGTAATGATGACTTTTGCCGAAACCGAATTCATTAAAGCGGAACTCGCCCTCAAAGGCTATACAACAGGTAAAACGTCAAAGGCACACTACGAGGCTGGGATTGCTTCTTCGATGGTGCAGTGGGGAGCCACGATGCCGGCCACATTTTTGACCCAAAAAGGAGTAGCTTATGACGCCACGGCAACTTCTGAGAAGCAGTTGGAACAAATCATGCTGCAAAAATATTACGCTTATTTTTTCGTGGATTACCAAGCCTGGTTTGAGAAGCGTCGCACGGGTTATCCCGTTTTACCGCGAGGCACGGGCATTCCGACCGAAAATAAATTCCCAAGTCGTGTGCCGTATCCTACTTATTTACAATCGCTTAACCCCGAGGGGTTAGCGGCGGCAGTGGCTTCGATGGGTGGCGATAAAAGTGATGTGAAAGTTTGGTGGGAGAAATAACATCTAACCTGTACAAGGTTTTGAATCTTATACAGGTTTCTCTGGAAATATTGAATTCTTAAAAATAATCCAAAATGAAACAATTCCTAACCCTTTTCCTGCTTATTGCGTCGTTGGCAACAGTGGCCCAAAATCTTGATAATCAGCTCGAAAGTCGTCGTGTGATGCTGCCCAATGGCTGGTCGCTGACCCCGGCGGGGTGGTCGTTGGAAGTGGGCGATCTGCCGTTAAACATCGCCGTATCTTCTTCTCAAAAATTCATGGCCGTCACCAACAACGGACAGGGGAAACAGACGATTCAGTTGATTGATACCAAGACCGAAAAAATCCTGGACAACGTCGAAATTCCCAAATCGTTTTACGGACTGAAATTCAGTCGTGACGAAAAATCGCTCTATGCTTCGGGCGGAAACGACAATTGGATTTTGAAGTACGCCATCGTCGAAAACAAGCTTGTGGTCAAAGACAGCTTGATTCTCGGCAAAAAATGGCCGAATAAGATTTCTCCCGTAGGTATCGAAATAGACGATGAACGCCAATTGCTGTACGCTGTTACCAAAGAAAACAACTCGCTTTACATTCTGGATTTGAACACCAAAGCCCTTGTTTACGAGCAAAATATGGGCCACGAAGGGTACACCTGCGTCCTTTCACCCGACCGTAACACCTTGTATATTTCTCTTTGGGGCGGGCGTAAAATTGCTTTTTTTGATACCCAAACCCGTAAAATCACGAGCACAATTGCCGCTTCGTACAACCCTAACGAGCTAATTTTGAACAGGAAAGGCACACTTATGTATGTAGCAAACGCAGGCGACAACAGCGTGTCGGTGATTGATACCAAACAGCAAAAAGTCATTGAAGTGCTGGACGCTGCCCTGTATCCCAATTCACCGGTCGGTTCGGTGACCAATGGCGTGGCTTTGTCGAAAGACGAAAAAACGCTTTACATTGCCAACGCTGACAACAATTGCTTGGCCGTTTTTGACGTAAGTACCAAAGGAAGAAGCGTGTCCAAAGGATTCATCCCCGTAGGCTGGTATCCGACCAACGTACGCGTCATCGGCAGTAAAATTTTCGTAGCCAATGGCAAAGGATTTACCTCGTTTGCCAATCCGAAAGGCCCGCAACCGGTCAGTAACGCGGTACGTTCCGAGTCCCACTTAGGCGAAGATACGCGGGGGCAGTACATCGGTAATCTAATGAAAGGTACGCTCAGTATCATTGACAGCCCCAACGAAGCTACTTTGGCCGTTTATTCCCGAAAAGTGTATGCCAATACGCCTTACAAAAAGGAAAAAGAACTCGCCACGGACGGGGAGGCAGGCAACCCGATTCCGATGAAAGTGGTCGGACCGTCGCACGGAGAAAGTTCGCCCATCAAACACGTGTTTTACATTTTGAAAGAAAACCGCACGTATGATCAGGTTTTTGGAGACATAAAAGAAGGCAACGGCGACACCACGCTCTGTTTGTTTGGTGAAAAATATACGCCCAATCAACACAAATTGGCCAGAGAATATGTATTACTCGATAATTTTTACGTAGATGCCGAAGTAAGTGCCGACGGGCATAACTGGAGCTTGGGAGCCCACGCCAACGACTATTTGGAAAAAACCTGGCCAACGGGCTACGGACGCCGCGGAGGCGTCACTGAAGGAATGGGACGGCGCGAAATTGCCAATGACAAAGATGGATTTATCTGGGATTTCTGCAAACGTAAAGGCGTCAGTTACCGGACCTACGGCGTTTTTGCCGACGATAAAAAAGGCAATATTCCGGTATTGGACAAAGACCACGTTTGTTCCTATTTCACGGGCTATTACAATCAAAAAGTAAAAGATACAACCCGCGTTAACCAGTGGAAGCGCGATTTTGACTCGTTAGTAGTAGCCAAAGCCGTACCCGCTTTCAACTCCATTCGGCTCGGTTCTGACCATACCCAAGGCATGGCCGTGGGACGACCTACCCCGTATGCCTGCGTTGCGGACAACGATTTGGCCGTTGGGATGTTCATTGAGCATTTGAGCAAAAGTCCCGTTTGGAATCAGTCAGCCGTCTTTATTTTGGAAGATGACGCTCAAAACGGCCCTGACCACGTAGATGCGCATCGTTCCACTGCCTTGGTAGTGAGCCCTTATACCAAACGTAAGTTTGTAGACCATACCATGTATTCTACCTCAGGGATGTTGCGCACCATAGAACTTATTTTGGGCTTACCTCCGATGAGTCAGTATGATGCAGCGGCTACGCCGATGTTTCGCAGTTTTACTCCTGTCCCTGATTTTACCCCTTTTCAGGCACTGCCTTCTGCCGTCAATCTGGATGAAACCAACAAAGTAGCCTCGCGTTGGTCCACTATTTCGGAAGGGTTTGATTTTACCGAAGTTGATAGAAATGATGATAATTTATTCAACGAAGTGCTTTGGAAAGGCTTGAAAGGCGACAACTTTACCTTACCCGTTCCCCGTCGAAGTGCGTTTGTTAAAGTAGTAAAAATGGATGACGACGATTAAATATTAGCAGCATGTAAACCTACCTAAACCGAGAGTAAAAATTCTATTTGGCCGTTTGCTCAATAAAAATCCCCGCTGAAAAGCGGGGATTTTTTTATCGGTGTCAGAAAAAAAAGAAAATAATTAAAAGCGATAACGCAAACCTACCTGAATCTGCCAACGTGAATTTAAGGTAAAATCGTTGAAATAGGTTTGTTTTTGAGACGCATCAAAACTGTAAGTAGGCACTCCATTATCAACACTCACCCCAAGTGGCTGAGCCAATCGAGTAGAAGAGGCCAACTGACGGACACCCCAATTAGGGCTGATTAAGTTTCCAAGGTTCAATACGTCTACACTCAACTGAATTACGTTTTTATTGGGCAAATTATAATCCTGTAAAATCCGTAAATCCCATTTGGAATACCAAGGGTTCAGTGAAGCAAATTTTTCGGCATATTGTCCGCGACGACTGCTCAAATAATCATCCTGCGCAATAAACGACTTCAAACCCGAGCGTTGTGCAGATTGCTGGGCAGCAGCACCCGAAAACTTCATTTGGTCGATCTGAGCATCGGTAGGGATGAATAGTAGATCGTTGTTGGTACCACCGTCATTGTTGATGTCTCCTGAATAGGTAAAACTGTAACGATTGCCTTGTACGTATTCGGCAAACAACGAGAAATTAGTTGCCCATTTACCACCACCGTATACATATTTTTTTGCCAATACGCCCACAAAACGGTGACGATTACCGAAAGGAGAAGGTCCCAGAATCGGACGGTTTGAGTTTTGTACATCGGCCGGATTCAAATCATAAACGTCGGAGGAGATTTCAACGGTCGTGGAAGCTCCGTCTTTGGCATCCAAAAAGTTATAACCTCCTTTGACAAATAAGCCATTTGCCCACGTTTTTTCAGCTTGAAGTTGAAGGTTAAATGTACTGCCTAAATTACTGTTTGTGAATACGTAAGCGTTAGTTACTCCCCCAAAATCATGTTTAGCTCGGTCGCTGTCATTATAAATGGGACGAGTCTCTACCCCCTGCAAACGACCCGATGGTGTTTTCAATCCCCAGTTTTGCACCATTACCGCGTTGACGTCCTTGGTATAAATCACGTCAGCCGATACCAGCCAGCCTGACTTGAACTTATGGTCATAGCCCAAATTGGTACGCCAAACCTGCGGAAACTTGAAGTTAGGGTCAGTCACGCAATAAAAATAAAAGGCAGGGTTAGCTACTTGGTTTCCAATCCATACAAATGGAAAACGCCCGGTGAATAAACCTGAACCACCGCGTAATTGCTGCGAGCGATCCCCTTTTACGTCATAATTGAAGCCAATCCGGGGAGAAAACAATGGTTTTTGAGCAGGAAGAGTTGTACTGCTCAGTTTAACGGGTTGGGCATCACCATTAAAATATTGAACATTAGGTTGGTAATCGCCTACCCGCTTGATGTTTTCTTCGGCCAATTGTGGCGTATTGAAATACAACGGCATATCCAGACGTAAACCGTACGTTAAAGTGAATTTATCATTGACCGAAAATTCATCTTGTCCATAAACCGCCCATTGTCCAAGTGTAGTTTGGGCCAACGCCCACGTACCTTTGGCGTTATTATTGGTATAAGCCGCCTTTGCACCCGCTACTTCTGCCGCAAAACCTGCTGATTTTATAAATGTGGCAGCCGTAGAAATATCTTCGCCAGGGCCAAAGAACACCCTCGCACCGTAGCCTGTCAGGTTAAAGGAGTTATCAAAGCTAAAACGTTCAAGGCTCGTTCCCAACGTAAATGTGTGTTTACCGGCATAAATATTGAAGTTATCCGTAAACTGCAAAACACGTTGTTTAAGACGGTTATTGATTGAAAAAGGCTCGTGGCCTGCTACAATGTATCACACTCCGTCTTTGGCAAAGTTTAATACAGGAAAAGGAGCCGAGAATGGGTCGCGGGTGTCATTAAATTGGGCAAAGCCCACTTGTAGCTTATTCGAAAATTTGCTACCAAATTGAGATTTCAAATCTACAATACCCGACAAAATCTTGTTGTTGATGCGGTAGCCCGAATTATAATATTGCAACGTAATCGCATCCGGTCCGCGCCGGCCAATGGCGGTTGGGTTAGCAGGTTTGTCTTTGAAGGCGTCTAAAAAATTGACCGTGGCTGAGAGTTTGTGGTTTTGGCTGATGTTCCAATCCAGTTTAAATAACCCTTTTTGGTTATTGGCGTTGTGTTTGTAATTCTCGTAAGGCCCTGTTTCGTAGTTATAGGTTTGACGCAGCAAGTTAGAAACATTGTCTAAATCAGAAGCTAAAACGCGCGAAACGTTTGCTCCTGCGGTACCGCGATTCGCCAGAAAATAAGACCCTAAATCGGAACGACGTTCCAGTTCAAAGTTGGCAAAGAAAAACAATTTGTCTTTGATAATCGGACCACCTAACGCAAAACCCGCCTGTGACGCACTTAAATCACCGCGCGTTACTTCCGTATCTTTTACTTTAATCCCAATCATGCTTTTGTTACGAAAAAACGCAAAAGCTGTTCCGGTAAATTTGTTCGTACCCGATTTAGTAACGGCGTTGATGGACGCTCCCGTAAAACCTGCCTGAGTTACGTCATAAGGAGCGATGGATACCTGGATTTGGTCAATGGCATCCAATGATACGGCCTGCGCATCCGTCTGCCCGCCGGGAGTAGCGGCATCCAAACCAAAGGGGTTGTTGAAAATGGCACCGTCCAACGAGTAGTTGTTGTACTGGCTGTTGCGTCCGTCAAAGGAGCCGCCCTCTGCCGCCATAGGAGTAAGGCGGGTATAATCAGAAGCCGAGCGCGAAATGGTAGGGAGCGTTTGCAGCTGGGTATTGTCAATGTTGAGGGCTGCACCCGTACGTGTGCTGTTTAGAATAGGGTCTGCCTTGATGACTACTTCCTGCAAGGTGGAAGCGTCACTTTTTAATTTGGAATTCAATACAAATTTTTGGCCGAGTTGGAGGTTAATACCCTCGTATTTTTCGCCTTTAAAACCTACGTAAGATACCACCACCTCATAAGGCCCGCCAACGCGCATATTGGGGATTGTAAAACGCCCGTCGTTGATGGTAACGACACCGTATTGGGTACCAGAAGGTACATGTTTGGCCACCACAGTTGCCCCAAAAAGGGGTTCTCCTTTGTCATCCGTTACGGAACCATTCATTGAAGCTGTTGTCACTTGGGCATACAGAGCAGTTGTACTTAGCCAAGAAACGAGTAAAAAAAGTACATGTTTTAATCTCATAGGTAAATGTAGTTTAGCGTGTTGATGTTAATTAATTTTAATTTAAACCACACAATATAAGCCTCAAATGTTAATTTAATATTATCAAATTGTTATTTCATTAATATTACAGTGAAAGTATTAAAATTGTACCTTTTTTAGGTATCGAAGATTAAGTTGTTTAGATTCAGACACTAAAGACTATCTTTTGGCCTGAGACCAACGGAAGTTAAGTAGGTAAGTATCAAAATTGCACCCGTAGAGTGTGAATATTCCCCTGGTAATCGTAATGAATTTTGAATTGGGCATAGTCACAGATTTCTTTTACAATGGCCAATCCCAATCCTAATGAATCTGAATTAGGGTTGGCTTTATTAAATCGATCAAAAAAAGCCTCTGCGGGTTGAGTAGGCGCCGTACCCGAATTGGATACTGTTAAGTAAGTTTCGGTAAGAATAATTTCCAATGTACCGCCGTGCGTATTGTGCTTGATGGCATTACTTATCAAATTAGTAAGCATTACTCGGGCCAAAGGCGCGTTCATTTGTACCCAACGATCCGTAAGTGCAGATTTAACCGTTAGGTTTTTGGCAGTAATAAAGTCTTCAAAAAGAGGCAATTTGGCTTCGATGAGCTCTTTCAGATTAAGACGCTCTATATGGACAAACTGATTGTTTTCTATTTTTGTCAGCAACAAAAGCGCTTGATTCAATTTAGACAGTCGCCCAGTGGTTTCATAAATTATCTGTAGATTCTGCATTTGTTCACGAGATAACTCTTCGTCCTGTATCATCACTTCCAACTTACTTTGAATAATAGCCAAAGGCGTTTGAATTTCGTGAGAGGCATTCTCCGTAAATTGTTTGAGGCTTATAAAATCTGCCTGAATTTTACGGGTCATTTTATCCACCACTTCATTTAATTCACTAAACTCCTCGATGGAGGTATGGCTCAGTTGTAAGTGGGTCTGCTGATTGATGCTGTAATTTTTCAGTTTAGCCAACGTATCATAAAAAGGTTGCCAAACCTGTCTGGAAATCCGGCGATTTATGAGTAATAAACAAATCAACAGTACAGCTAACAGCAATGCCTGCGAAATAACAATTGTTTCAATAAGTTCATGATTTTCCAGCATCGAACTACGAATGACAAGGCGGTGGGGGTTTCCGTAAATAGTAGCTTGAGTGACCAATTCCCGAAAGTAATCGTCTTTACCCATTATTCTGTCGTAGATACTGTCGGGTAGAGGTGCGGTATCGGAAGGCAAACGCGAGACCTCTATATCATCCTCAAAACGCGTCCAATTCTTTATTTCCAGTTCATTATTGATTTCTCCTAATTTAGAAACCACAAATTCCTTTCGGCTTTGGAGTGTACTGTCTGCCTGTTTTGCAAAAAGATGATGCAATACAAAATAAAAGATGGGAATAGATACCAGCAAGACTAAAATTGAAGCAATAATATACGCTGTTGCGGTGCGGTTGAGTAGTCTCATTTGGTTTGCTCGGTAAATTTATATCCCATGCCATACACGGATTTTATGTAGTCAGAACAGCCTTTTTCAATTAATTTTTTACGCAGGTTTTTGATATGTGTATAAATAAAATCCAGTGAATCCAACGAATCGGCATGTTCTCCCCACAGGTGTTCGGCAATGGATTCTTTGGTTAAAACACGATTTTGGTTGGCAATGAAATAGAGCAGCAAATCCAGTTCTTTTTTAGTCAACACAAGGGCTTCCTGATTTACGGAGACCTCCAAAGAGTCTGTCTGTATCGTAATTTCTCGAAAAACTACGTCTTGCTTTCCATGAAAAGCTCGCCTTCGGATAAGCGATTTAATGCGAGCGTTGAGTTCTGATAAATGAAAAGGTTTGGTTATATAGTCATCAGCCCCAATCTCTAACCCCATGATTTTGTCATCCAACGAATTTTTAGCTGAAATGATGATAATCCCGGCCGCTGTATCCAGACGTTGCAGTTGTTGGACCAAGTTCAGACCAGTACCGCCCGGTAGAGTAATATCAATCAAAGCACAGTCGTAAAGAAATAGCTGAATTTTTTCAGAAGCCTTCTTAAAATCAGCGGCCCATTCACAGATATAGCCTTCGTGAGTCAAATAATTAATGACTGATTCTGCCAAATGTTTTTCGTCTTCTACCAATAGTAATTTCATAGATTTTCTTCTTCAGGCAAATTTAAAAAGACATGCTGACAAATTACGGTACTGTACCTTAATGATAGAATGAAAATCACAGAAAAATAATAGTTGAGACATTTTAAGGCTCTAAATTTATTGAATTGTTAAATTCAACCTATTTGCCGAAAAAACCAAAATTGATACAGAATTGAGGGTCTAATATTGGGGTCAAGTTTAATCGCTGCCTCTTACAAGCGTATTTTATCACTTTATTATTAGTTACATGAAATTAGTTTTATCCAATTTTTTGTTTTTTCTGTTTTTTCAAACGGCATTTGCAGGGAATATAAAAGGTACCATTGCTGACCGGAAAACGGGGGAATCACTGGTGGGAGCAACAGTCCGACTCGACAAAACAAATTTAGGCACAATTGCCGGCTTAGACGGCAGTTACGAAATAAAAAATGTACCCACAGGTACCTATAAAATGGTTGTCCGGTATGTAGGGTACCAAACCATCGAAAAAGAAGTAACAGTTACTTCAAATACGCTCATTGAAAATTTCACCATTGCGGAAGGCAACAAAGAATTGAATGAAGTGGTGGTCATGGGCCAAGGAGATCGCGAAAGTGAATTAAGTGCCCGAAAAACCGAGCAGAAATCGGATAACGTGCTGAATATCATCAGTGCAAAAACAATTCAATTGCTTCCCGACATTACCGTCGGAAATATCCTGCAACGCGTTTCGGGCGTATCGGTAGTCAGAAATAGTACAGGTGATGGACAGTATGCAGTCATCAGAGGCATGGACAAGCGCTATAATTATACTTCCATTAACGGAGTGAAAATTCCGAGCCCTGACAACAAAAATCGCTATGTTCCTATGGATATTTTTCCTGCTGATTTGCTGGAAAGGCTTGAAGTGGTAAAAGCCCTGACCCCCAATATGGAAGGCGATGCCATTGGAGGGGCCATGAATATGGTCATGAAAAGCGTTCCTGATTACCTGATTGTTTCTGCAACAGCTTCGGGCGGATACAGTCAATTGTTCCGCAGTCAGCCTTTTGAAGGATTCAGAACTAAGGACGTCCAATTTAAATCGCCTTCTGAAATTCACGGCAATTTATACGTGGCCAAAACTTCGGATTTTTCAGTCAAAAACTTGCAGTACAAAACGGTTTCGTTGCCTGTCAACAGCCTTTTAAGTTTATCCTTGGGAAATCGTATTTTCAACCATAAGTTAGGCTTTCTTTTGGGGGGAAGCTATCAACATACGTATCGAGGCAGTAATTCTTCTTTTTTTAGTTTAAACGGGCAACCCAGCCCCGACCCTGTTGCGAATACACCGCTTTTTGAGTCGGTTCAGAAACGAACCTATTCCAACGAGCAAGCTCGTTTGGGGTTGAATCTGAAATTAGACTACGCATTTAACAGTCGTAATAAATTGAGTTTATACAACCTGTTTATGCAATTGGACGATTGGCAGCATCGCCACGTTTTAAGCAATCAATTGACTTTGTTTGGTGACGTGGGCAACAATGACCGCTCGGTCTTTCGTCGTCAAAATGTGTATAATTCAACTTTGCAGGGCGATCATTTACCTACCGACAAACTTAAA
>NZ_JAIXST010000246.1 GCF_027484545.1 Runella sp.
GTCAGGTCGTACGAGCCTTGCGTCAATTCATACAGTCCCAAAATAAAAACTTGACCGCTGGGCGAAATCCCCGCGTTAAGTTGAGCGTTTCCTCTCACTTTCAGGTTGTCGCCGTTAAGTTCATCTACCACAATGGTGAGTTGTGAGCGGTCGTCAACTTCAAGATTGAGTGAAATTTCAGAGGCATAATCGACTGACTCAGATGCTATAGTATCTGCTCCAGCTTCCGATTTATTAGGGTTGATAAACTCTACTATTCCTTCCGTATCGCTACTTCCCAAATTATCATCCGGCAAAACAATTGAAATGTCACTTCCTTCTTTCAGCTTAACCGATCCGTCAATGGCGGGCTTTGTGCCAACGCCTACTACGTGTAAATTAGCATCTACAATTCCTTTTCCATAGAAAAGTTCATTTTCTTTCCGAGTGGCATTCAATACCGTAAAATCTTTTCCTGCGATGTTTAAGTCGTAAGAAACCGCAGGAATTTTGGCAATATTGATTTTTCCGTCAATTTGCAAGGGGCGGTTGGTCGTATCGCTTACAATGAATTTTTGCAATAAAATATCCGAGCCTTTAAACTGTAAACTGCTGTTGTTGATGCGATAGGTAGCTCCCAACTGCGTAACATTAAACGAAACGCTGTCAAAGCCCACACTTCCGTCAATCTGAGGTTTATCAATAGCTCCTTTAATAGTCGTCTGTCCCGTCAACGAACCACGCGTACGGCGCAGTTGCCCGAGGCTGAAGGCTTCTACGGTTTGCATTCCCATTTTACGGATGTCCGATTTCAAATCCAGCGGCGTTTTGCTTTTTAGTAAATAATTTCCACTCAACCGCACATCGTTCAGGGGGCTTTTGAGGGTAGCCTCAGCCACAATGTTATCGGCTGTTTTATTATCGGCTTTTACATTCAAATCACCAATGAGGATATTGGTAAACGTAAATCCTCGAATGGAAAAGTCGCCCGTAAAAGCGGGATTTGTCTGAGTATAATTTTGGATAACGACGTTCCCGTTCAAAACACCGCCTACTAACATAGAGTCTGCTGCAATTGCCACCAGCGGACGCAAATTGAGACTGTCCATTTGAACCTGAATGGGGCCATTGGGAGTATCGGTCAGGCTGTTTACAAAAAGTCGCTGACGATTTTGCTCAATTTTAAAGTCTTTGGCCAGTAATCCATCTTTTCCAAACTGTACATAACCCGTTGAATCAGAACGCCAATTTTTGTAATCAAGCAATAATCCGCGTCGGCGTAATTGAAGGCGATAATTATTGTTCACTGAAGCCAGCATACCTTCCAATCCGTGGCGGTCTTTATTCACTGAATCTTTCAGAACCAAGTTAAAACCGACGATGTTGTTGGCTATTTCGCCGTTTAGAAACGTGCGTTGAATTTTGGTGGTACCTGTTGTGACCTTATCCACATGAGCATCGTAATTGGCTTTATTATTTGCTCCTGACAACGTAAAACCAGCTTGTTGTACCAAAATGCTGTCGTACTCTACCAACGGCGCCTGCAATTGTACCCGTAAAGTGGTATCCTGCTGACTGGCCAATTTCATTGAAAACCGCACGGTATCCATGCGCATCAAATCGGGGACGAATGCTTTCAGTACGGCGTGATTGACCACTTTGCCATCCAACGCAAAACGATAGGGGCTTGTTACGGGCTTGTATTGAATATCGGGTAAAGCAAAATACTTATTGATTTCGGTCAATAGAATGTCGGCCAGTTGCTCGTACCGAAACACACCCGTCGCCTGTGCTTTCAGGAAAGGAGCATCAATAACGGCCAATCGTTCTCCGTTTTCATTTTGGATATTGACCGAAATATTTTGTAAAGGAATTACTTTGTCGTCCTGTACCAAAACCCCGTCCTTAACCAACAGCGTGCCGCGAGGGTCTTCGGGATTAGTAGAAGGGAAATTAGCCGTTATTTTTCCGCGAATATCTATATTTTCGGTGTACAAATGAAGAGGTTTCAACTTCAATTCCTCAATGTCAACTTCGGATGAAATAACAGGATATTCAGGCCGTAAATCTGCCTGAAGTGTCAAACGTAAGTTGGCATTGGGGTCAGCGATTCGGGCTACAAAATCAGCCACCTGTTGGCGGTACGTTCCTTCCAAATTCAGATTTTGATAGGTGTATCCTTTTACATCTGCGCTCAAAACCGTTCCCTTCAATTCGGTCTGTAAGGTTTTAGGGTCAATCCCCTGACCATTTACCGTAGCGGTCAATGAAAGTTTGCCAAGTTGCTCAGGCGGCTGTTTCAGGAATTTGCCTGCGTTAAAATCCTTGAGCACAAGTGTTCCCTGATATCCTTGGTTTTTGCCTTTAACAAAATTTTTTAGGGTTCCTTCAAAGGTTGCATCCCCCATATCTGAGGCTAATCGGGTATTGAGTGTAAGGTCGTTGAGGCTTCCTTTCACTTTGCCCGTCAAAAGTATTTTTACAGGGATTTCAATCGAAGTAGGTAACGTATTTTTAGGAGCAATTCGCTCAATATCAGTGCGAGTCGTTGCCAATTCTGAGATTTGTAAATCCAGCACCATTTTTTGCGGGTCAGGCAATCCCGCAATTTTTCCTTCCATGCGCAGGTGTGATCCTTCCAGCGTACGAACGTCAACGGCTTTCAACTGCAACTTGTTGACTTTCCCCATCACAATACCATTTACCTTCACAATTGCGTTCGGATTGCGGTCAAAAGGAGGTGTTTTTCGGAGCGTAGGCATCCAGGTAAGTACGTCTTTAAACCCTACCTGACTATTTTGTAAATTGACATCTACGCTTACGTTACCGATATTTTTTGATAATTCATCCAATGAGCGGTAGCGCAAAACGGCACGGTTGCGAAGAATGGTTTCGTTGGTTTGTACCAACAGATTTTCAAGCGAAGTTTGGGTATTGGAATACACAAAATTGGTTTGCAATTGCTTTAAAACAAACCCTCTTTTTTCCACCATACTTCCTGATTTCAGTTTCCCCGACGTGCGTTCAGGAGTAAACAGAAAATCCTGTAACTGCGTGTTGAAATTGCTGACATCAAGGTTCAAATCAGCTGTCCGAAAAACTAAATTTGTATTTTCAAGTCCCAGTTTTTTGAGCGAAACCGCGAGTTTGTTCAGATAAATATAGTCGCTTTCTACGTTTAACTGACCAATTTTTCCGCCGGTTTTCAATTTTTGGATTTCGTCTTCGTAGGCGATATCGAAATTTTTAACCTGAATTTTTCCCAATTTTAAATCCAGCGAATCGGATGGATTAGAGGCAACTTCTAAGCTATCTGTTCCTGATTTGGTTGTGCGAAGTGGGGCGTACATCCGAACGGAGCCTTTGCCGACGTTCAGATCAGTAGTCGTCAAATGATACCGATTGAGAGTAGGATTAAAGGCTGAAAAATTTACATTTGACTCGCTGAGCCAAAGATTGGCGTCGGTTCCGATGAGTGCATCACGGTAGACCAATCGTACATTTTTGAGCTTTACGGCATCCAAGCGCATTTCCATCGGTGCCGATGTAGTATCAGGCAAAGAATCGGGGTTGGCAAAAGCTTTCGTAATAAAGGTAAAATTGAAAGTAGTATCGGGTAGAGTACGGTGAACATTGAGGTAGATATTTTCCAAGTCCACTTCATTGATACCGACCTTGTTTTGTAAAAGCCCCCACACATCCAAGTCCAGAAATACGCGTCCTCCCGCAATTAAAGTATCGCGGTGGGTATCTTCCAGATACACATTTTGTAATTCTATCCAGTCGGGCAGCTGAAAACGTACGTGAGCTACCTCAACGCGTGTTTGTAGTTTGTTGCGAAGATAAGACACCACGCGGCGAGTTAGCCAGTCTTGACCTGACCCTGTTTGTAACCAAACAATGGCCGTACCTAAGACCAACAATAATCCAATGAAGGCCAGAAGAACTATTTTGCCTACTTTTCTCAAACCGGTATGGCGATGTTACCACGGGGGTGGTACGGTGGTTAATTACTTCTACTGTATTCATTACATAGATGCCACGGCTCCATGTCGTGGCATCACCATTAATCTATTACTTTCACTATCTATCTGGCAAAAGCATTGTCAGCGATGGCTGAATTAAACTCTATCGTTGTCGTTACTTTGACGGGTTTTTTGTCAATACTGCTTACAAACGTAGTTTCTGATGGATACGAAATTCCGTAGACCGATTTGGCATATTGCGAATGGTCACGCGTTTGAACTTCGTTGGTGGGCAGCGTTACTTTCTCTCGTACCAACAATCCGCTTGCTGCCTCAAAAGACAGGTTGTATTTTACTCCTTTTCCCTCAAGTTCAACCTGATAAGCAGGTTTTCCATTGATTTGCTCCGTGCCAACCACCGTAGCGATGTAGCCTTTCTGAGCATAATCAATGAAAGGAGCAACCAAATCCCGCAATTCACGGCGCATGGTTTCCCGTTCTTTTTCGCTCAAATCACTTGTCTGGAACTGAGTTACTTTATCGCGGCTGCCGATGGGTATCTTCACCCAGCCATCTGTTCCTTTAATTCCGTAAATAAAGTCCCGCTTCATGATGGTACGGGTTTTGGAAAGTGCCTGCATAGGCAATGAACCTTGCAATGCCAAATCGTAATCATTGGCAGTGCCTGCGCGATACGCTTGTTTTATGGTATAGGTTTGAACTCCGTCCCAGAGAGCTTTTCCGCCAGTGGCTTGGTAATATTTGTTAAAAATACTGTCAGCAGTGACCGCGGCAGTTTGCGCATGAAGCCCTGCTTGGGCAACAATCAGTACTACTATGGTTTTTAGGTATCGTTTCATGGTTAAAAGATTTATTTTTGGATGAATAACTCCAAAAATAGTAGTTTTATGATAAGCAAAGCACTAAAAAATCGTGCCAAACAAAAAAGCCCCTTTCGGGGCTAAAAAGTAAATCGTTAAAATGGTATTAGCTACGATACAGCACTGCCTTCACAGCATCAATCGTACGTTTCACGTTTGGCAAAGCAGCCTCCACCAACGTAGGCGCATACGGCAACGATACATCCATGTTGTTGACCCGAATAACGGGAGCATCCAAATAATCAAAGGCTTTACGTTGAATCATGTAAGTCAATTCGGTGGCGATGGATGATAAAGGCCAGGCCTCTTCCACTACAACGCAACGATTGGTTTTCTTAACGGAGTTGATAACGGTATCATAATCAATTGGGCGAACGGTGCGTAAATCCAGCAATTCAGCATTGATTCCCATTTTGGCCAATTCTTCAATGGCCGGATTGACCACGCGGGGAATCATTTTTCCAAAAGAAACAATAGTTACATCCGTACCTTCTTTTTTCACTTCGGCTTTGCCCAATGGAATGATGTATTCTTCTTCGGGTACTTCGCCTTTATCACCGTACATTACTTCTGACTCCATAAAAATAACGGGGTCATTGTCGCGGATAGATGCTTTCAGTAAGCCTTTAGCATCGTATGGGTTAGCAGGAACAACTACTTTCAAACCCGGTGTATTGGCGTACCAATTCTCAAAGTTTTGTGAGTGTTGTGCTCCTAATTGTCCGGCATTACCGGTGGGCCCGCGGAATACGATGGGGCAACCGTACTGTCCGGCCGACATCGAAAGGATTTTGGCGGCAGAGTTAATTACTTGGTCAATTGCTACGAGCGAGAAGTTAAAAGTCATGAACTCTACAATCGGGCGTAATCCATTGATACCGGCTCCTACGGCGATACCGGCAAAGCCTAATTCAGCAATAGGCGTATCAATCACCCGTTCCAGTCCGAACTCATCAAGCATTCCTTGGCTGACCTTGTAAGCTCCATTGTATTCGGCTACTTCTTCACCCATCAAAAACACACTCGAATCGCGGCGCATTTCTTCAGAGAGGGCTTCGCGCAAGGCTTCACGGAAAAGTATTTGTCTCATTGTATGTGTAAAATTCTGGATTTGGGGTTGAAAACGGGCGTAAAAATAGGAATTTTTTCGGAAATCCATTGATATTTCAAACCTATCTTCCTCTTCATCTATAAGCTTTGAATCTCCTTTGGTTGTCAATCGGTCAGATGTACTTCGCTATGGCTAATTAGTACAGAATCAATCTTTTCAATGCCATATACCAACAGGATATGGCTGAATTTTAGGGGATAATGATGCTTTAACAAAGTATTTATAAAAAAATTTACAAAACGAGTGGTAAAAAAAGGCAGGAATTCAGTTTCTATAGTAGAAAATCATCACAAACCCTTTAATTTTGTGACGAAAACCTAACTACAAACATCCACTTTTAACCTCATAAAAAATGAGAAAAATTATTTTATTTTCCTTGTCCGTCCTTTTATTTGCCTCATGTAACAAAAAACAGTTGGCCCAATTAAACAAAGAAAAGACTGATCTTCAGGCTTTATTGGATAAAAGCAAAACTGATTGTGATGCCTTGACTGCAAAACTCAACAATGACATTAGTGATTTGAAAAACCAAATCAAATTGAAAGATGGCGATGTCACCAACGAAAGAGCAAAATTGAAAGCTCTTGAAGATGAGTTGGCGTATTTGAAACGTACCAATACTAACCTTCTTGATCGCCTTTCTGATTTATCCATTGTAAGCAAAGATGGTGCAGAAAGCATTAAAAAATCATTGGATGCGCTCAATCGTCAAAGTTCTTATATTCAGGATTTGAACTCTAACCTACGTCGCAAAGATTCTCTTAACTTGGCATTGGTGATGAATTTGAAACGTTCCTTAGAGAACGTAAACGATCAGGATGTGAATGTGGAAGTGAAAAAAGGGGTAGTTTATATCTCTCTTTCCGACAAAATGTTGTTTAAGTATGGCAGCTATGACATTACTACGCAAGCTGAAACAGTGTTAGGTAAAATTGCTAAAGTGGTAAACGACCGCAAAGATTTTGATATCTTGGTAGAAGGCCACACGGACAACATGCCCTACAACAGTGCATCTGCTTTGGAAGACAACTGGGATTTAAGCGCAAAACGTGCAACTTCAGTAGTACGTACACTTCAAAAGAAATACGGCGTAGCTCCTGAGCGTATGACAGCCGGTGGCCGTGGCGAATACGTACCTAAGGTGACTAATTCTGACGCTTCCAGCCGCAGCACTAATCGACGTACTGAAATCGTTATTTTGCCAAAATTGGATCAGTTCTTCCAATTGTTTGAAGCAGGGAAATAACCCTGCTTCGCATCACTATTATCAAACGAGCGATGTCTTTCGAGGCATCGCTCGTTTTTTTGATGGAATTACATAACTTCGTGAGCATTTTTCGTTAGAATACTGTTAACAATCCGGAATCCCTCAGAATATGGCTGTTCTGATAAATTAACTCTCCTTTGGGGCAGGGGGCTACTGTTTTTCCATGAAACATTTACGTAAACTTACTGTAGCTGTCGTGTGTGTTGTCGGTTTAGGATTCTTTGCCTTCCGAAACGACGAACGTTTTTTTGAAATTGCCCGTAACTTGGACATTTACGCTACGCTGTTCAAAGAATTGAATCGCTATTACGTGGACGAAATCAACCCCAATCGTCTTACCAAAATGAGTATTGAATCAATGCTCAAAAACTTGGACCCTTACACCAATTTCTACGCCGAAGATGAAATTGAAGACTACCGCACCATGACTACGGGGCAATACACGGGTATTGGTGCTGTAATCACTACGGTGAAAGGTAAAAATATCATCTATTCCATCCTCGAAGGCTCTCCCGCTGAAAAATCGGGATTGCATATTGGAGATGAAATCGTAAAAATTGACGGGGTGGATTTAACCGCCCGCAAAGATGCTAATCCGGATAAATTGATGAAAGGCCAAGCCAATTCAGTCGTGAAATTGGCCGTGAAGCGCGTGGGCAGTAAAGACCCAATTGAAATGAGTATTACTCGGGAGTTTGTAAAAACGGGCAATGTGCCTTATTATGGTATGTTGACTGATGAAGTGGGTTACATTGACCTCAAAGACTTCAACCAAACGGCAGCCAGGGAAGTAAAAAATGCGTTGGTAGAACTGAAGGGAAAAGGAATGAAAAAATTGGTGTTGGATGTTCGTGAAAACCCGGGTGGATTGCTCGACCAAGCTGTTTTGATTTGTAATTTGTTTATTCCCAAAGATGCCGAAGTGGTATCAAATCGTGGTAAAGTAACGGAGTGGAACAAGACCTACACGGCTCCCATGGCGCCTGTAGATACTGAAATTCCGATGGTTGTATTGGTGAACGGACACAGTGCGTCGGCTTCCGAAATTGTATCGGGTGTAATTCAGGATTATGACCGCGGTGTATTGATTGGGCAGCGCACCTACGGGAAAGGGCTTGTCCAAACCACTCGTGATTTGTCATACAATACGAAGTTGAAAGTAACCGTTGCCAAATACTACATTCCGAGCGGACGTTGTATTCAGGCCATTGATTACAGTCACCGTAATGCCGATGGTAGTGTAGGAAAAACACCTGATTCGCTCAAAGTGGCCTTCAAAACCCGTAATGGTCGCGTGGTGTATGACGGTGGCGGTGTAGAGCCCGACGTAGCGACGGAAGTGGTCAGTCGTACACCTATCATCAATAGCCTTAATACCAAAGGACTGATTTTTGATTATGCACTTCAGTATCGCGCTACTCATCCAACTATAAAAACTGCCAAAGAATTTGAATTGAACGATGCTGATTATCAGGATTTTGTCACTTGGATCAAAGACAAAGAATACGATTATACTACCCAAGTGGAAAAAGACCTTGGGAACCTTGAAGCGTCGGCCAAAAAAGAAAAATATTTTGATGTTATTCAGGACCAATTGAAAGCGCTCAAAACAAAACTGACTCACAGTAAAGAAACGGATTTGATGATGTTCAAAAAGGACATTAAGCAAATGTTGGAGCGTGAAATCATGTCGCATGTCTATTTGCAAAAAGGCGAACGCGAATTTGTATTTCGCACCGATGCGGAAGTAAAAGCGGCTTTGGATCTGTTTAAAGACATGCCTCGTTACGATAAAATCTTAAAAGGCCAGAAGTAAAGTTTAGGTACTTTTGGCAGCGTTTAGCTTTCTGAATAATTGTGATTAGAACCTCCCTTTTTCAAAAAATGAAAGGGAGGTTCTAATTTTTTATATTGGATAACATCGTGGCTAACCCTCTACTTCCTACATTTGCATCCTCATTACGAATTCAATTGTATGTTTTTAAATAGAATTAAGTCTAAGGACTCAGGTATATTACTCTACGGTATCACCCCGCCAAAATCACAAACGGCTCCTGAAAAAGTAAGCGAAATAGCCGAAAAAACATTAGCTCGCCTTCACGGGCTTGATATTGACGCACTTATCGTTTACGACGTGCAGGATGAGTCGGCCAGAACTGCCGAAGAACGCCCTTTTCCATTTTTGAGTGCACTTGACCCGTTCGACTTTGCTCGTGAATACTTGCAACCGCTTCAAATTCCAAAGATTATTTATCGCCCCGCGGGTAAATTTACGAGAGAAGAACTTCGTCAGTGGATCATTGACCTGACCTCGCAGGAATTTTTTCCTGTGTTTGTAGGTGTTCCCTCTCCTGACTTTCAACCCATCACCAGCCTTCCGGAAGCCTATCAAATTTGGCAGGAGTATCGGGAAAATTCAGTAATAGGCGCAGTGACCATTCCCGAACGTCACGCGGTTCTGAATGACGAGGACCAACGCATTCTGGATAAAATGTCGAATGGCGTCAGCTATTTTATATCTCAGTGTGTTTTCAACGTGAATTATGCCAAAAAAATGCTGGCTGATTTGGCACAAACCTGTGAAAAACAACAACATGAACTTCCTACCGTCATTTTTACGATTACGGCTTGTGGCTCAAAGAAAACCCTGCATTTTATGGAGTGGTTGGGTATTCACATTCCTGATTCCGTGAAGGAAAATTTGTTGGCTTCTGAAAATATTTTAGAGGCATCGGTTGATCTATGCCTTCAAATCGCAGAGGAGCTGACCAATTTCTGTACCGCTAAAGGGATTCCATTCGGCTTTAATATTGAAAGTGTAGCCATTCGGAAAGACGAAATTGAGGCTTCGATACGGATGGTGAATCAAATCAGTGAGATGCTTAAAAGTCAGGGAATAAGAAAATAAAGGTGATATTTACGGCATGGCTAAAAATGTACTTTCCCCTGCTGATTTTCTTCAAGAATCCCAAACTGTTCCCGTCATTGACGTGCGTTCCCCCGCGGAATATGAACATGCCCATATTCCAAACGCCATTAATGTACCGCTTTTCAATAATGAGGAGAGAGCCCAAGTGGGTACCTGTTATAAAAAACTGGGAAGAGATGCGGCTGTCAGATTAGGGTTGAAACTCATCGGACCCAAACTTGCCGATTTTGTTGAGCAGGCCGACCAAATTGCCCCCAACCGTGAAGTATTGGTTCACTGTTGGCGCGGTGGAATGCGAAGCGGTAGTTTTGCTTGGTTGCTCAGAACCGCAGGCTTTCAGGTGCAAACCTTGGAAGGAGGCTACAAGGCGTATCGCAACCATGTCTTAACGGCTTTTGAACGGCCTCAGAACATCGTTATTGTAGGAGGTCATACGGGCAGTGGCAAAACGGATATTTTGAGAGAATTAGCAGTCTTGGGAGAACAGGTGATTGATTTAGAAGCCATTGCCCATCACAAAGGTTCGTCTTATGGTGCCATTGGACAGGCACCGCAACCTTCTTCCGAACAATTCGAAAATTTGTTATACCAACCTTGGAGCCAGCTTGACCCTATCCGCCGCCTTTGGTTAGAAGACGAGAGCCGACATATTGGTACTTGCTTTATTCCGTTGGCTCTTTGGCAACAAATGCGGGAATCTTCTGAAATAGTATTTGTTGATGTTCCCAAAAGTGTCCGTGTTCAAAGGCTTGTACGTGAATATGCGGGCTTTGGAAAGGAACTTCTTCAACAAGCAACGGAGCGCATCAAAAAACGCCTCGGCGGGCAACATTACAAAGCCGCCATCGAGGCGTTAAACTGCGGCGATTACACTGCTGTGGCCGATATTTCCCTCAATTATTACGATAAAGCATATCTCTACGGCATTTCCCAACGCGATGCTTCTAAAGTAATTCGGTTAGAATTATTGGATGATAACCCTCAAGCTACGGCAAAATGGTTGGTTAAGCAGATTGGCATTTAAATACGGTCAATCAACTCCTTCACTTTCCGTACTTCGCGACCTGCGATGTGGTCGATGATGGCAACGGCGTGGTCGCGGCCATTTTCAATAAATACTTTTTCGGTATGAATTCCCGCGATAACCGTTCCACATAAATAAAGTCCGGGAACATTGGTTTCAAAAGTTTCGGGATCAAACACGGGAATCATAGTGGATTCGCGAAGTTCAATGCCGCAACGTTGGAGCAAGGCACCGTCGGGGATGTAGCCTATCAGCATGAAGACAAAATCAGCCTCCATCCATTCTTCTTCGCCCGTCAGTAGATTGTCTACCAGAATTCGTTTGGGTTCAATGGCTTTGATCAGGCTGTTAAACTTCGTTTTTATCTTTCCTTCTTTTATGCGGTTTTTTACGTCAGGAACCAACCAATATTTTACCGTTGGACGAAAATCTTCTCCCCGGTGAACGATCGTCACGTCTACATCGTGGCGATACATTTCCAAGGCGGCCTCCACGGCCGAATTAGCGGCTCCAATAATGACGACTTTAGAAAAAGAATATTGAAAAGGCTCGTCGTAATAAGGTGAGACATGGGGAAGATTTTCCCCGGGAATCCCCAGTTTTCGAGGAAAGTCAAAGTAGCCCGTAGCAATAATTACTTTGCGAGCCTGATAAGTCTCACCCCCAACTGTTTGCACTTCAAAAATAGCATCCTGCTTTACTACCTGAGCTACTTCAGTAAAAAGCTTAAAATTCAAATGGTAGTAACCGGCTACTTTGCGATAATATTGCAACGCTTCGCTTCGATTGGCTTTTACTTCCGAAATTGGGAACGGAATGCCGCCAATCTCAATGTTTTCGGCCGTTGAAAAAAAACGCATTCGTTTGGGATAACGTCGAATGGACTCAGTAATGCTTCCTTTTTCAAGGATAAGATGACTTAAACCTGCTTTGGCTGCCTCAATTCCTGCGGCTAATCCGCAAGGCCCGGCTCCAATTATTACTACATCATATAACTTCATGGTGTAACTGTCTTATTTGAATTGCAAAATTATGTCTTTCGTTCCAATAGTAGTCTCATTAATTGGGTTATATAGCGGCATTTTGTACGAATAAAGCTATATAAACTGCGCTTGGCTTTTAATTTGGACGTTCCTCTATTTTATTGCAACTTTAATACCTCTTAGCATGTGCTTTGTTGATTGTATTTTTCATTTCCAAACTTAAAACCCCTTATGAGAAAAAACGTACTCTTTTCGGCGATTTTACTGAGTAGCTTCTATTTTTCCAATGCTCAACAACGAGCAGCCGATCGACAAGCCCCTTCACCGACGGTGCCTGCTGCCATAGCTGCCCCTGCCAAGGAAGACAAACCCTCTTCCGGCAATAATCTGACTTTTAATCCTGACTCTTTTGTGGTGACTGAGCACGAAACCACGGTCAAAGGTCAAAAATTCCCTTACCGCGCTACTACGGGTACCATGCCGGTTTGGGATGAGGATGGAAAGGCAATTGCGGGACTTTTTTATACGTATTATGAAAGAACCGACGTGAAAAACCGCACGACCCGTCCTTTGGTTATTTCCTTTAACGGTGGTCCGGGCTCGGCTTCCGTTTGGATGCACATTGCGTATACGGGACCAACGCTGCTTAACATTGACGACGAAGGAAATCCGATTCAGCCGTATGGTGTCAAAAAAAATCCGTATTCAATATTGGACGTAGCCGATATTGTTTTTGTCAACCCGGTCAATACTGGCTATTCCCGCCCTACGAGCAAAGACGTTCCAACTTCTAAGTTCTTTGGAGTCAATGCCGATATTAAGTACTTGGCCGAATGGATTGGTACGTTTGTGACGCGTAATAACCGTTGGGCGTCGCCTAAGTTTATCATTGGAGAAAGTTACGGCACTACGCGTGTGTCTGGACTTGCGCTTCAACTTCAAACTTCGCAATGGATGTACTTTAATGGCGTGATTTTGGTTTCACCTACTGATTTAGGAATTGAGCGTGGTGTGGTTTCAGAAGCGGCCTTAAAATTTCCTTATTTTGCCGCTACGGCTTGGTACCACAAAGCATTACCTTCCGATTTGCAACAAAAGGACCTGACGGCTATGCTGCCGGAAGTTGAAAATTTCACAATCAACGAACTCTTACCGGCTCTCAGCATGGGAGGGTTTTTGGAAGAATCAAAAAAGAAAACCATTGCCGCCAAAATGGCGCGGTACTCAGGGCTTTCTGAAAAAGCGATTTTGCAAAACAATTTAGACGTACCTCTTCAATATTTCTGGAAAGAACTCCTGCGTGACAAAGGCTACACAGTGGGACGTTTGGACTCTCGCTACAAAGGTATTGACCGGAAAGAGGCCGGCGATAAACCTGATTTTAACTCAGAGCTAACGTCTTGGTTGCACTCCTTTACGCCCGCAATCAACATCTATTTGCGGAACGAGCTTAATTACAAGACCGATTTGAAATACTATATGTTTGGCCCAACCAATCCCTGGGATCGCACGGGCGACCAAACGGGTGAGAACCTGCGTTCGGCCATGGCGCAAAACCCTTATTTGCACGTGATGGTACAGTCGGGTTACTATGATGGTGCCTGCGATTATTTCAATGCCAAATACAATATGTGGCAAATGGACCCAAGCGGAAGACTGACAGACAGAATGAGTTGGAAAGGCTACCGCAGCGGACACATGATGTATTTGCGCAAGGAAGACCTTCAAACGGCCAACGAAGATATTCGGGAATTTATCAAACAATCGTTGCCAAAACCGGGCGAGCCCGCGAAGTATTGATTTGTTCATAACAACATTTTAAGGGCGGGGCCGCGCGGCGAACCGCTTATCTCCGCCCTTTTTTTGTTTTTTTCCATCAAAGGGCTAAAGCCCTCAAAATGAGGGGAAAATTTGCCTTTATCCACGCCATTAATGGTGCGGCAACTGCTCCTCCACGGCATCATCAATCTGCAATAATTAACTCGGCTCTTTTTTTAGTGAGTTGTTCACAAACTCAGTAAAATTCTGTGGATAATTGCTTGATAGTGTTGTAAAAACATAATGTTGACTATGAAGCAATTTTTTATTGTTCTGAGCCTATTTTCCTTTTCCATTTTACAGGTAACTGCCCAAACTAAATCCCTTAAAAATTCGCCACCATTGTCCGAAGCCGCTCCCGAAACCGTGGGAATGTCGTCGGAGCGTCTTTCTCGGTTGGATGGCGTTTTGCAGAATGGAGTTACTCAACACTCCGTTCCGGGCGTAGCGGCCATTGTAGTTCGCAATGGAAAAATTGTCTATCACAAAGCGTTTGGAATGGCCGACAACGGAGCCAATCGTGCGCTCAAACGTGATGATATTTTTCGGATTGCTTCCATGTCCAAAGCCATTACTTCTACAGCAGTGATGATGCTGTGGGAAGAAGGCAAGTTTCAATTAGACGACCCGATTTCTAAATACATTCCTGAGTTTAAAAATCAGACTGTTTTGAAAAACTTCAAGTTTCAGGACAGTACCTATACGACCGAACCCGTTAAATCAGAAATTACAATTCGACATTTGTTGACGCATACCTCTGGACTTGGCTATGGAGTAATTGATGGCGACGAAAAGTTCAAAGCCCTGTATTACAAAGCAGGGATTGTGGATTTGTTCACGACCGAGCCCGTCAAGATTGGAGATAATATCAAGAAGTTGGCAAAATTGCCTTTGCATCATCATCCCGGTGAGAAATATGTGTATTCGGAAGGCCTGGATGTATTAGGCTATTTCATCGAAATCATGTCAGGAATGCCGTTTGATGAGTTTTTACGCAAACGCCTTTTTGAGCCCTTGAGCATGAATGATACGTATTTTTATCTCCCCGATTCAAAAGCTTCTCGGCTGGTGGCGATTCAAAAACCTCAAAATGGGCAGTGGGTGCGTTATCCCAATACCTTTTACGATACAGACTACCCAATCAAAGGAGCCAAAGCCTTTTTCTCGGGTGGAGCAGGATTGTCAAGTACTGCGAAAGATTACGCTACATTCTTACTAATGTACCTGAACGGCGGTGAGTTGGGCGGAAAGCGTTTTTTGAGTCGTACGACTATAGAAACCATTATGAGCAATCAAGTAGGAGAGCTTTTGGGCGGCGACAAAGCAAATTCTTCGTATGGGTTGGCATTTGGTTTACTGAACAAAGCGGGAGAAGAAAAAGGAGCCAAAGGAAGTGCCAGGACTTTTGAATGGGGTGGCTATTTCAACACCAACTATTTTGCCGACCCCAAAGAGAAAATCATTGGGGTGATTATGAAGCAGACCCAAAGCAGCGGAGATAACCTCAATAATCTGTTTCGACAACTGATTTATCAATCCATTGATGATTAGCCCCCTACCCCCCAATGGGGGAATAATGTCAAACTAATGCTCTCCCATCGGGACGGTACGCCGCGCGGGTTGGGGGGCTTTAAACCCAAAAAATAAGA